>NZ_LZKU01000206.1 GCF_001672975.1 Mycobacterium sp. 1465703.0 | reverse complement strand
CAGGGGGAACAATATTTTGAAGTCTGCGTCTGCGTTTTTTGCAGCGGAGCTCGACCGCCCCGTGACGAAATGATCGCCTTCATCGACACCTACCGCGATCAGTTCGGGGTCGAGCTCATCTGCCGCATCCTCCGGGCAGCAATCCCGGTTTCTTACCTCCCGGGGGTATCGGCAGCACGGACCCGCCCGGCCTGCGATCGTGAGATCCGTGACGAACAGCTGATCGCGGACATGCGCACCGTGCACCAGCACAACTTCTCGGTCACGGAGTCAAGAAGATGCACGCCGTGATGACCCGGCGCGGCTGGCAGGTCGGCCGCGAGCCGACGAGGCGGTTGATGCGCAAAGCCGGCCTGCGGGGCGTGCAGCGGGGCAAGCCGGTGTTCACCACGATCACCGACCCGGCCGACCAACGGCCGGCTGATCTGGTGAACCGCCAGTTCAAGGCTCCGGCGTCGAACCGTCTGTGGGTTGCCGATATCACCTTCGTGCGGACCTGGCAGGGGTTCTGCTACACCGCGTTCGTCACCGAGGTCTGTACCCGCAAGATCGTCGGCGGGGCAGTCTCGCTGACGATGCGTACCGAGGATCTTCCGCTGCAGGCATTCAATCATGCTGTTTGGCAGTCGGATTCAGATCTGTCTGAGTTGGTGCATCATTCCGACCGCGGATCGCAATACCTATCGCTGACCTATACCGATCGGCTGGCCGAGCTGGGGATCGCCCCTTCGGTCGGATCGCGCGGCGATAGCTATGACAACGCCCTCGCCGAGGCGGTCAACGCCGCCTACAAGACCGAGTTGATCGACCGCGGCAAACCGTGGCGCTGCGTCGACGAAGTCGAACTGGCGACCGCCGAATGAGTGGCCTGGTACAACCAGGAACGCCTGCACGAAGCCCTCGGCTATGTTCCACCAGCCGAGTACGAGGCCGCCCTCACCGGCACCTCACACCCCGTGAGCCAGCTAACCCCGGCGCTCACAACAAACTAGGAACAAAACCTGGGGTAATTCACATAGTCTTCGGGTCGGGCCTCGGTGTCTACCGCGCTGGCATACGTGCTGATCAATTCGTGTCCCTTGCGGCTGACAGTACCGTCTCGTCGACGAAGTACAGATTGTGGATCCGACTACTGACCTTCCATAGGTCGCCCTCGGTGGCGATGTAGGAGTTATCGGAGGCCGACATCGACACGGGATGTGAACAGGCTTGAGGTGGCGCTCCCTCATCCACGTATATGGAGACGATCGATCGGGTGCGGGCGGAGGTGGCAGTCCACTCCACCAGGGCGAAGTTCTGCACGATGTGCAGAAGGGTGTGCACGCCGGATTCCCTGCGGGCGACATAGAAATCGGCGATCGCTTCTTGGCCCTCGCTACATTGGCCCGGAATCCCGATGTCGTACACGGCGTCCGCGGTGTAATACTCATAAGCGCGCCGCCCGGAGTTGAAATCGACGTCGGCCCAATATGAACACTCGAGTGTCCACAAGTGGTTCCATAACGAGGCAGCCTCGGTCGACGCCACTCCCCTGACTCGGTCAGTCCAGTCCATGCTTTCTCCGTCCTTCCAGTACAGGGCGTGCGCTCTTTGTGGAGTTCTAGATGGTCCGTTCAATCGGAGTGCGTTGTTTCGCGAATTCAGCTACGTCGCATCGAATATCGCGGGAACCGCACCAGTCCCGAAGCCTTCACACTATCGGCCAACGTGCTGCGGGTCAGCCGTTTTGCGCCTATTGCTCGGCAGCAAGTCCGAACGGGGTCCATACAAGATTTTCGGGGGCACCGATCAGCTCCCGCGCCACGTCGGGATATATCGAATCGGAGACAATTACATGTTGGCAACCGGCAAGTGTGTCGCGAACCCAACGCTGAAGCGTTCCCGCCCGCAGAGACGTCCCGCCCGTCTTCGAAAAGACAAACGTGGCAGCATCATTGGCAACGTCATGCATATGAACCATCGACGCACGGAGAAGTGTCACCATGCGGCGCTCGACCGGACGTCCCGCCTTCATCGCGGCATCCACGGCGTCCCAGCTCTCGTAGACAAAAGCACGTGCACTGCGGACGGCGATTTCTTGTCTAGCCAATTGATCACGGAAGATGAGGTTCTCGACGAGAGCGTTACCGCGCGAAGAAGGGCGCTGAGCCAAGAGGGCCAATTCGTCGAGGAGGCGTCGCGCCGCGCCCAACGAGAACGAAGTGTGGAGCATACACAGGAAGACCCAGATTCCGCCGCTGAGCTGGCGATCGCTGAGTCGAGATGGCGCCCGCATGTCGAACACCAGGCGTTCAGGAACGAACGCATTGTCTACGGAGAAATCGACACTCCCGGTCGCTCTCAACCCTAGGGTGTCCCAATTGCCGTGGCAGACAATGTCACTGCCCCGTAGTACGAAGCTACGGATGATTGGCTTGCCGTCCGGCATATGAGGTGCGCCGTTCTCGTCAGTCACGATGGCGGAGACGACCACGTAGTCGGCGTGCAAGTCACCGCTGCCGTATGACCATGCGCCGGTGACCTTATATCCGCCATCGACGGGCACTGCTTGTGCACTCGGCGCACCCGACGCACCGAAGAGCGGTTGCCCGCCGGCCAGCAGCTCTCGGCCTACGTCGGGCTCAAGGAAGCCCAACATCAATCCAGCCGAGGACCAGTTCGCGCCGATCCAGCCCATCGAGGCATCGATCTGACATAGCCGCTCGAGCACTTCGAGCGCGTCTCTGGGAAACATCCCTAGCCCACCCAGCGATTCGGGTATGAGCAGAGACGGCACCTTCGACTCTCGTAGGAGTTCCAGCGTCCGCTCCGTCAACTTCCCTGACTGCTCGTTCGCCTCTATCTCTTCCGCCAGGGTTGGCGCCAAAGACTCCAGTCGGTCTATTACTTGCGACACCTTCTGTCGGCTGCGTGCTGCCTCCGCGTCGATAGCGCCGGGCGAGGCCGCCATCTGTGCTGAAGCGTCTTCTATGATGCTCACGCGGAGCCCTCCTCTGCAGCGGATGGCTGTATATGAAATAGCTCAATACCGTTACTGAAATATCAGCACGAGGGATGCACCTTGTCAACATCGCTCGCGCCTCCGACCCGGACACGCAGGCTCACCCCCAGACGGAGGCCGAGGCCTCGGGCACCTCTTCCGCCGGGGCGACGAGATGCGCTCCACGCCGACGGCTTCTGATAGGTTCACACTTGTCTTCTGATGTTTTAGATCCACATTCCACATGTGACAGGCACAGCGAGCGGAGTAGCTATGGTTGAGCGTCCAGGATCCCCCTTCGTCATGGACAAAGTGCCCACTGGCGAGTTCACCCTCGACTACGCAGCAGCGGGTCCGGTCGACGCCGAGGTGACGTTGGTTTCGCTTCCCGGTTCGGCAGGACTCGAGATGTCAACAGCCAAGGATGTGTTGGCCCGTGAGTATCGCGTCATCGAGATAAATCCGCCCGGTTGGGGCGGGAAGGACGATCTGACCAGAGAGATCGACACGGAGGAATTGGGAGGGCTCCTCGTCGATGCCGCCAATCAACTGGTTCAGGGCTCCTATTACCTTCTCGGCACCTCGATGGGGGGCATGAACGCCATCCAGGGCGCGGCTGCGCATCTGGACAGAGTCCGCGGTCTCATTCTCGAGGCCAGCATGGCGCCCACGGGCCCTGACGACCTGCGGGTGTCGCCGCCAGCCAACGTCGACGCGCCGGAGCCCGCGGCTATGCCGATGCCGCCCGTGGATCCCAGAAAGCCCTGGGCGGACGAGGATTTCCTGCGAGAGCAGATGACGAACCGGTTCAAGATGTTTCGCTGGGTTAAGCTCGAATTCCTCCCGGAGGCCGCACTAGCAGCAGTCCACCAGGCTGAAACCCCTGTCTTGGCGCTCCTCGGCGATGCAGATGAGATTCTCAAGCCAACCCAGCAGGAGACATTCTCAAAGTACCTGTCTCACGGCGTGTTTCAATTGGTCCCTGGTGGTGGTCACGACCTGCAGAACACCGCACCGGAAGAGTTCGTTAGGCTGGTCAAGGATTTCGTTGAAGCATGAGTCATTGACTCACCAATAGGCCTCGGCCGCCCGCCTTGCGCAAGTTGCGCCCTGACGGGTGTCGATGGTCGCCCGACTACCTTGCTCTAGCGGCCGCGTCTACCCGTAATCTCGGTTGTCACCACAGAAGGCCAGCGACTGAGGATGCGAAGGACGCGGCATTGCAGTGGTTGCGTCCAGGAGAGTGGTGTACGAGTCGGGCCTGCTCAGTGGTACCGCCGTGTCGTGGCCGAGTGATTGAAGGTCATCGCGTGATTCTTCGAGAGACCCGTCAAAGTCACTCGAGCAAAGGAATCGACGCGATGACCACTGCCCACAATATCGACCTGCCCACCGTGCTGGCCGAACGACTCACCACCACCCATCCCGATGTGCTGCGCGAGCTGCTCGCCACGTTCATCCACTCCCTGATGGGCGCCGAAGCCGACGCCCTCTGTGGCGCCGGATACGGCCAACGCAGCACCGAGCGCATTAATCAGCGCAATGGCTACCGTCACCGAGAATTCGATACCAGGGCAGGCACATTGGATCTGGCGATCCCTAAGCTGCGCTACGGCTCGTATTTGCCGGATTGGCTGCTGGAACGCCGTAAACGCGCCGAGCGGCCCCGACCACGGTGGTGGCCACCCTGCTACCTGTCGAGGGTGCCCACCCGGCGGATGGACAAACTGGAGACCCTAGGGATCACATCGCTGTCGAAGTCGCAGGTGTCGGTGATGGCCAAGGAACTCGACACCGCCGTGGAGGCGTTTCGCACTCGGCCGCTGGATGCCGGCCGGTACACCTTCGTCGCTGCCGATGCGCTGGTGCTCAAGGTTCGAGAGGGCGGGCGGGTGGTCAACGTGCACACCCTGATCGCCGTCGGGGTGAACGATGAGGGCTATCGCGAGATCCTCGGCATCGACGTCACCACTGCCGAGGACGGAGCGGGCCGGCTGACGTTCCTGCGGTCGCTGGCCGCCCGCGACCTGTCGGGGGTGAAGTTGGTGACCTCCGACGCCCACGCCGGGCTGGTGGCCGGGATCGGTGCCACTCTTCCCGGCGCATCATGGCAGCGCTGCAGAACGCACTACACGACCAACCTGATGGCCGTGACCCCGAAAGCGTCGTGGCGGTGGGTCAATACCCTGCTGCACTCGGTGTTGGACCAACCTGACGCTGAATCCATTGCAGCCCAATGATCGGATCATCGACGTGCTCGCCGACAAGCTCCCCAAGACCGTCGAGCACCTCGAATCGGCCCGAACGGATCTGCTGGCATTCACTGGCTTTCCCAAACAGATCTGGCGCCAGATCTGGTCCAACAATCCCCAGGAGCGCCTCAACAAGGAGATCCGCCGACGCACCGACGTCGTCGGCATCTTCCCGACCGAAACGCATTGATCCGCCTCGTCGGCGCGATTTTGGCCGAACAACACGACGAATGGGCCGAGTCCCGGCGCTACCTCGGTCTCGACGTGCTGAGCAAATCACGCGCCATCAACGACACCCCGAGCGAACAGGAGGACACCCTTGCGGCACTGACCGCCTGAACCAACACCTCGAAGAATCACACGACGACGTCGTACACCACGTCCCTGGACTTTGACCCCGGTTCGAGTTCGACCGGTTCGGTGAAACAGCCTGCGCCGCAGTTAGATGGATATCTAAATCCTATCGTTCATGAGGGAATGGGAACCATAAACTTTCGGGCGGCATGAAGTATCAGATCTCTCGATGTGATATTTTTCGAGGGTCGGTCGGTGTCTGCGCAGGTGCGGCCTGGTATTGCCGCCGGCCGACGGCTCCACACGCCTTCCATCAACAGATGAGGACTTCTCGTGCGCTTTTCCATCATCAGCGGGCCTCGGCACCGCCTCGATCTCGGGCACACGGCCAAACAGGCATGGCACGACTACGTCAGTGATGCTGTCCTGGCCGAAGAACTCGGCTACGACGCGATCTACTTCGGTGAACACCACTTCTGTTTCGCCTCGGGGCACGCTTCGCCGCTGACGATGCTCGCCGCGGTGGCGGCGCGCACCTCGCGGATCAGGATCGGAACCTCCGTCATCTGCGCGCCGTTCCACAACCCCCTGCGCCTGGCCGAAGATATCGCCGCGGTGGACATCGCCTCGGACGGGCGTTTCGAGCTCGGAATCGGTGTCGGATCGCAGTGGGAGGAGTTCAACACCTTCGGCGTCGATCCTAAGGAGCGCTTCGGCCGCACCTGGGAAGTCATCGACATCATCGAGAAATGTCTGCATGGCGGTGAGGAGTACTTCGATCACAAGGGCAAGTACTTCGACTTCCCCGAGATTCGATGGATTCTGCCGCCGGTGCAGAAGCGCATTCCCATCCTGTGGGGCGGATTCGGCCCGCAAGGTGTGGCCAGGGCCGCGCAGCGCGACTACCACTTGATCGCTCCTGACGTCACCGGCACCTACCAGCGGGTGATGATCGAGAACGGACGCCGTCCCGAGGACAATCTGATCGGCTTCGTCAATCCCGTCAGTATCGCCGACACTTGGGATGCGGCCTTCGAGGCCATCGCCGAACCGTGCCTGTGGATGAGTAACGTCTACGCCTCACGCAAAGACCTCGACGGGATTCAGCCTCCCGATTCGGTGCTCGTGTCCATGGAGACGCTGCGCAGGGGAGCTGAGAGAGGTGAGATGGTCTCGTTCGCGACTCCCACCGTCGGAACTGTCGACCAAATCATCGACTTCTTCCTGCCTATCGTGCGCGGTGAGCATCCACAAGGGCTGACCACTCATATTGGCATCGAAGTGCGCCCGCCGGGCACCCGAACCGAGGATGTCCACCGCACCATGAAGCTGTTCGCCGAACAGGTGCGACCTGTGCTGGAAGAAGAAGCGGCGAAAATCGGCCGCTGACAGAGCACCACAACGACCCGGCGTGGGCGGTGGACGGGGTGATCCGAGTCGGCGTTACGGCACACCGACAGCAGTGACGACACAGCCGCGGTCCTGGGCGCGGTGACCATGGCGAATCGGTGACGGGCGGCGTTCAGCGGCCGCACGTCGAAACGCTTCGTTACTCGGGTAGCAGGATGGGTCTCCCGAGGGCGGAAACGAAATGTGTTGTAACGCCGACAGATTTGGGACCCTCGACGGCTTCGGCGACTGCGTCCGGCGGTGGCTGGGGTGTACGCGGAAACGAATTCCACGATTGCCGCATGCGAGGGGCCGCGACCGTTTGCCGGTCAGGCTGCGGCGGCGTGAGTTCGGTGGTGGGCCCCACTGCTGCTAGCGCCCGCTGCGGATGCGGGCACGTTCTCGGCGTTGGACGGCGAGCACATCAAGGCGCCGGGCATTGGCGTTAGGCCGGCGCGGGCGGTCCTGCAGGCCGCGAGCGAGCACCGGGCGGGCGGCGTCGTTGACGTCGCCCATGACCGAGGGTGCGCAGCGGGCCGAACTGCGCCTCGATCGGCTCGCCTACGAGGAGTTGCTCGGGCTGAACGACAGTTGGACCTTGTTTCCGTTGCCCGGAACGAATTCCGGGTATCTTGTTCGTCCCGGGTACGTGCGCGGGACGATGGTCCCGCGCTCGTGCGAGATGTGCTGCAACCGCTCACGGCTGATCCGCACGACCAGAACCGGGTTCTCGGCCGAGCCTCATTGAGACTGTGCCAGGATCACGGACGGTCGACCCCGCCGCCCACTGAAATTCCAAAACATCCTGGTAACCTTTTACACATGACGGCCGACCCCGCAGATTTCGTATCGCTGGGGGAAGCGGCATATCAACGACTACGCGAAGACATCGTTACGTGCCGGCTCCCACCAGGGCACCGGCTCACGGAGCGTCGTCTGGCCGCAGAAACGGGATTCGGAGTCTCGCCAATCCGCGAGGCGCTGACCCGGCTCGATCATGACCAACTTGTCATTACGCTTCCGCGCAAGGGCTATCAAGTGGCGCCGTTGACAATCCGCTCGGTCGACGATCTGTTCGACTTCTGGGGGTTCGTCGGACCCGAAGTAGCGCGCCGCGGCATTGAGGCCGCCACTCCAGCACAGATGAAGGAGGTCCTCAAAGCCCTCAATGCGCTGAAGAGACTCGAGAAAAAGTCCACCCTTGATCGCCACGATTGCCTGGTGGCCCTCGACCACGCGGGCAGAATCTTCCAGACGTTCGCAGAAGCGACTCAGAACTCCTACTTCGCCGGCATCGTCGATAAGCTTCAGTCGGAGATGGCTCGAGTGTGGTTCCTGATCCTGGATGCCAATTCGTCGGGCTTCGGGATGATGCCGCCGGCGGATGAGGTGGCCAAAGTCGTGGAACGCCGAGATAGTGACGCAGTGGTGGCCATAATCCGCGCATTCATTCAGGATTCGCACGACAAGGTGTTGCGCATTCTTGCACGGTGGCCGTCGGTGATGGCCACGGAAGTCGTTCCGCTCTAGATGTGGGCCTAGGCAGCTGGCGGCATGAGTCTTCGTGCGCTACCGGTTACGCACTACAGCTCTTCTCGTACTGCCCTAAGCGTTCCGTACACATGACGGCTTGTGTTGAAGCTTCCCAAAAACAGCGCCCTTTGCGGTTAGAGCTCACCGGACGATGCCGGGTAAATCTTCGGGAACCGTTGACGGCTCGCGCCATTTCGTCACCATTTGGTGAGTCACTGATATTTCAAATAACCTACTGTAACGCAGCAATCATCCCCTTCTCATCGTTCAGATCGGTTGGGTCAATATGAGCATCTCGGGGAAGACCATGTTCATCTCCGGTGCGAGCCGCGGTATCGGGCTCGCGATCGCCAAGCGCGCGGCCGCCGACGGCGCCAATATCGCGCTGGTCGCCAAGACCGCCGAGCCGCATCCCAAGGCTGCCGGGCACGGTCTACACCGCGGCCAAGAAGCTCGAGGAGGGCCGGCGGGCACGCACTGCCGATCGTCGGCGACATCCGCGACGAACAATCGGTCGCGTCCGCGGTGACCCAGACGGTCGAGCAGTTCGGCGGTATCGACATCTGCGTGAACAATGCATCGGCCATCAACCTGGGCTCGATCAAAGAGGTGCCGCTCAAGCGCTTCGATCTGATGAACGGCATCCAGGTGCGCGGCACCTACACGGTGTCGCAGGCCTGCACACCGCACATGATCGGCCGCGAAAACCCGCACGTTCTGACGCTGTCGCCACCGATCCGGTTGAAGTCCAAGTGGCTCAAGCCGACCGCGTACATGATGGCCAAATTCGGAATGACGTTGTGCGCGTCGGCGATAGCCGAGGAGCTGCGGGAGGACGGTGTCGCGTCCAACACGCTGTGGCCGCGCCCTGGTCGCGACCGCCGCGGTGCAGAACCTCCTCGGCGGCGACGAGGCGATGGCGCGTGCGCGCAAACCCGACTGAACTCCTCCCACTGTGACCCGACCCCGATCCCGAGGTCGAAGCGCCCGTGGGAGGCAATGTCCACGGCAGCAATGTATTCGGGAGACGCAGCGGATTGTGAAATGGAGCACAGATCACTGAGGTGCCGACCCGAATGGTGGATGTTCGACTGGCCACGGCAGCGAGCATGGTCAGCGGCGTGGAATTAACTGATGCAAAACAGAAGTGGTGCTCACCAAAATCGACTGCGTCATAGCCCCAATTCCTCAGCCAAGGCCGCATCGTTCACGTAGTTCCACCAGGCTTCTGCGGCGGACTCACCTAGATCAGCTCGCTGGCGAGGACCGGCGATGATGGAAAACCTCATGCTTAACTCTCCTTCTGCTGAGGTGGCACGTGGTTCGTCGTGCGCGTCGGAATCCTCTATGCTCCACCAGCCTTGAGCAGACGGCGAAGGATCTTCCCGCTCGCGGCTTTCGGTATGGCGCCGATGAATTCGACTTCTCGTACCCTCTTATAGGGCGCGACGCGGTCGGAAACCCAGCGCATCAATGAGTCAGCATCGGTGGGTCGCGTGGCGACCACGAAGGCCTTCGGCGCTTCGCCGCCTTCCCGGTGCGGTACACCTATGACGGCAACATCACTCACGTCAGGGTGTGTCAGCAGCACCGACTCGAGTTCGGCCGGCGGCACCTGGTAACCCTTGTATTTGATCAGCTCCTTGAGCCGATCCACCACCCAGTAGAGGCCGCTGTCGTCCGTTCGCGCTATGTCACCTGTGCGTAGCCATCCATCTGCGACGACGGTGTCAGCTGTAGCCCGCGAGTTATCGAGATAGCCGGCCATCACCTGAGGGCCGCGGACCCACAGCTCGCCAGGCTCGAATGGAGGAACGTCCTGTCCTGTTTCTGGGTCCACCAAGCGAGCTTCGGTGCTTGCGACCAATCTGCCGACTGAGCCTGCGGGTACGGCGTCGACTTCGGCGTCGGGGACCGCGTGTGTTCCCGGGCTGGCTTCTGTCATTCCGTATCCCTGTCGAATTGAGCAACCTAGCCGTATCTCAGCCGCGGCGGCGAGCTCGGCGTCGAGGGGCGCTCCCCCGCACATCCCGTACCGCACCGACGACAGGTCGTAATCCTGCACTTCGTCCGCGCTCGCCAGCGCCAGTACCATCGGTGGTGCCAGGTATGCCCGCGTCACGCGGTGTTGTTCCACCATTTGCAGATAGCCCGGCAGGCTATATGGGGACAGCGTGACAATCGTTGCGCCCGCGCGCAGCGCGAAGTTCAGGACAACGTTGAACCCGTAGATGTGAAAGAACGGCGGTACTGCGGCGACTACGTCACTTTCATCCAGCAGCCACCCCAAAGCGTGCTGTTCGATGTTGGCCACGAGGTTGCGATGAGTGAGCATCACTCCCTTGGCCGTCCCGGTCGTCCCGCTCGAGAACGGCAGCGCAGCGAGTGCCGTTCGAGGGTCCAGATCAGGGCCCGAGACCGCACCACCGGCAGTCATCAGCTCGTTGAAAGATCGAGCCTGAGGAAGATTCTGGTCACCGAGCACAAAAACGTGGCCGACACGGCAAGCATCTGCGGCTTCGGCGGCCTTCTCCACTGCCTCCACCGAGCAGATAACAACTTGCGCGTTCGCCGCTGCGATCTGCTTGGCCATCTCGCCGGCCGTCAGCGCTGGATTCATTGGGGTGACTGCTGCGCCTGCTGCCATGACTGCGTAAGTGGCAAGCGCGAATCGCGGCTGGTTTTGCGATATCAGCGCGATGACGTCACCGGCTCGCACGCCGAGTTTTGCCAAACCCGCCGCTGCGGCCAGTGCGACATCCAGAAGTTCACCGTAACTTAGCTTTTCACCACTGATTGCATCAATCAGCGCGACTTTGTCACGTCGGTCTCGCGCTGGTCGCAAGACGTGCTCGACGAGCGTGACGTCTGGAATCTCGACGTCTGGCAGGGTGCTCCGGTAAATCATCTCCGGTCCTTATGTCAGAGGCCGAGGGCTTGAATTGCGTTGCTCTTAAGTATCTTCGGACGGACATGTTCCATGATGTCCAGTTGCGTGAAGTCTTCAAGCCACCGGTCGGGTGTGATGAGTGGGTAGTCGCTACCGAATAGCACCTTGTCCTGCAGCAGCGTATTCGCATATCGAACCAATTGCGGGGGAAAATATTTCGGAGACCACCCAGACAAGTCTATGTATACCTTCGGCTTGTGGGTGGCGACGGCAAGCGCCTCGTCCTGCCATGGGAACGAAGGGTGCGCCATGATGATCGTCAGATCGGGAAAATCCACAGCGACATCATCGAGCAGCATTGGATTCGACAGGGAAAGCCGGACCCCTCCGCCACCCGGCATGCTTGCTCCGATTCCCGTCTGGCCGGTGTGAAAGAGCGCCGGGACACCGAGCCCCTCTGCTACCTCGAGAAGAGGATACGCGCTTCGGTCATTCGGGGCGAAGTTCTGAATCGACGGATGAAACTTGATGCCCCGCATGCCATATTCATCAACGAGTTTGCGAAATGTGCGTGCTCCGGCGCGACCCCTTGCGGGGTCGATGCTGGCGAACGGAATGAGCACATCCCGATTCACCGCGGCGGCCTCGGCAATTTCTTCATTGGACAGCGCCGCGTGCCCTAAGGCCGATTCGGCGTCAACGGTGAAGACCACAACCGCCATTCGGCGCTGGCGATAATACTCAGCAGTCTCCGTTAAGGTGGGAACGCGGTGATCGGCGGCGAAGTATTTCGCGGATGCTTCGACGAATTCGTCTGGAAGCGATAGGTGGCCATGGTCGTCGACTTCGACGTGGGCATGAACGTCGATCGCCTCGATTGCATCGAGATCTAGAGCCGTTTTGATATTCGTGATCACGCTGATCCGACAGCGACGGGCGGATGTAGAAGCTTTTCGCCGACACCGTGTTGTTGGCCGCATGCGAATGTGCCGGGGAGGTGTACGACGGCGACCTTCCCAGTCAAGTCCACTTGTCTCTCCTAACTCACCGCCACCCGGCATGCCGTGAACTACCTTAGTGAAATATCAGCGTGCATATAGTGAGGTACCATACCCACCGTACGTGGCGCGATGTCAAGATTCTGCCCTCCTGAGGCGAATGTCGTCGGCGCCAGAGTCAGCGCTGCCGTTCAGCAGACAGCTGAGTGGCATCTCCCCCATTTCTGCATCGCGGCAATCCCACTTGCAGTGGCTCTTCTCTCCAACCAAGCCGCGGCGAGGGGTCAGCATGAGAACCACACGGGTCCCCCCGCGGCGGGGATTCCAGCGCCCGCCGCTGGGTGTTATGGTTTGGGTGAAACATTTGAGAGGCCTTTTTGATGTATTACCAGCGGATCGGTTCTGTTCCGCCGAAGCGACACACTCAGCACCTGGGGTCCGACGGCAAGCTTCTGTTTGAGGAGTTGATCGGCGAGGAAGGTTTCTCGTCTGACTCGTCGCTGCTGTATCACCAACACATTCCGGCTGCGATTGTGGATGTGTCGGCTTGGGAGTTGCCGAATCAGTCCACTACTTTTAATCATCCGCTCAAGCCACGCCACCTGAGACTGCACCGCTTGTTCTCAGCTGAAGTTGCGTCCGACGCGGTGACTGGCCGACGCACAATCCTGGCCAATGACGATGTTCGCATCGCATACGTGGCGGCAACGGAAGCTTCTGCGCTGTACCGGAACGCGATCGGCGACGAACTCGTATTCATCGAGTCTGGTGGCGCTATCGTGGAGACCATCTTCGGGGCAGTGAACGCCGCCGAAGGCGATTACGTGATGGTTCCGCGTTCGACGACCCATCGCTGGATACCGCGTGCAGGCGCACCGCTGCGAGCTTATGTCATCGAGGCCAACAGCCACATCGGCCCCGCTACCCGTTACCTGTCTCGCTTCGGCCAACTGTTGGAACACTCGCCATACTGCGAACGCGACCTACATGGTCCGCAAGAGGTAACCCTGGTCGACGACGTCGATGTTGAGGTCTTGGTCAAGCATCGTGGGGCGGGCGGGGTCGTCGTCGGGACGCGATTTGTGTACGCGCACCATCCGTTCGATGTCGTGGGTTGGGACGGGTGCCTGTACCCCTACACATTCAATATCTCTGATTACGAGCCGATTACGGGTCGAGTGCACCAACCCCCGCCAGCCCATCAGGTCTTCGAGGGTCGCAACTTCGTGGTCTGCAACTTCGTCGCACGCAAGGTGGACTACCACCCCCTCTCCATTCCTGTGCCCTACTACCACTCCAATGTCGATTCTGATGAGGTCATGTTCTACGTAGCCGGAGACTATGAAGCCCGCGGCGGTTCTGGAATAGAGGCTGGTTCGGTTTCGCTCCATCCGTCCGGGCACTGTCATGGCCCACAGCCTGGAGCCGTCGAGCGCAGTATCGGGCTCGAGTACTTCAACGAACTCGCTGTCATGGTTGACACCTTCCGCCCGCTGGAACTCGGCGAAGGCGCACTTGACTGTGAGGACCAAGGCTATGCCTGGACATGGGCCGAGCAAGCGGCGCGTTCATGAGGCCCCAGATTCACCTGTTCCGCAGCCTGTTCGACGATGCCGCTCTCTTCCCACCCGGCAACGCCGCGATGAACGCAGCACTCATCTCTCGCAACCGGCATCGACAAGTGGGGCGTTCGAAGTTCATCGGACCGTTCGTCGTCCCTGGGAACCGGCTCGCCGAACTGGCTGATTCGAGGTCGAGCCGCGATGACGATCGTCTACTCGACTTGGCGGTAACCGTCACCGGTGGCATCGCAGCCGTGAGCTCAGCCCTTCGGGTCGTCGAGCACATTCCGCAAGTGCGGGCAGTGGCGATCGAAGTCGCTACTGAGCCTGGCTCAACGACGGCCGACATTGGAGTGGGGCTCGCCACGGTAGTTCCGGAAGGTATACGCGTCTTCGTGGAGATTCCGCTCGACGGTCGGCAGCTATCATCGATCGACGGCTTGGTGGGATCGGGCATTCTCGCTAAGTTCCGCACTGGAGGTACGGAACGCAGTGCGTATCCAGATGAGAAGGAACTGGCCGCCTGCATCCATCGCGCGGTCTCACTAGAAGTGCCGTTCAAAGCAACAGCGGGACTTCATCGAGCGATACGAAACACCAACCCAGCGAACGGGTTTGAACAGCACGGCTTCCTCAACCTTCTTGCAGGCGTCGGCGTCGCATTGACGGGCGCGACCGTGGCAGACATCGCCGCCGTACTCGCGCGACGTGATGGCGAGCATGTCGCCGCTGAACTGGCACGGCTTGATCTCGAATGTGTTTCGCGGATTCGCTCCAGATTTTTTTCATTCGGTACCTACAGCATCGACGAGCCACTGGAAGACATCGCGCGACTCGGCCTTGTGCCAGCAACCGACCTCCTTGATGCTACGGCGGAGACCCTGGCATGACCACGATCGACATTCCGCAAGACACACTGTTCGGCCTGAACAACTTGCCCTACGGCGTATTCTCTGCGTCCGGCCGCGAGCCCCGGGCCGGCGTGCGCGTGGGCGAGCATGTCATCGACCTGTTTGCTGCCACGGGGAGCGTCAATTTCACCCAACCCGGCTTGAACTCGTTTATGGCCGAGGGGCGCGGACGTTGGAAGTCGGTGCGCCAACAGATCATCAATATGATCGAGCAGGGAAGCATCCCTGACGGATCTGTGCACGCAGTGACGGACGTCGTCCTGCATCTTCCCTTCGCCGTCGCCGACTTCGTCGACTTCTACGCCTCTGAGCACCACGCTGCGAACCTCAGCCGATTGTTTCGACCCGGCTCGCCGCCACTGATGCCGAACTGGAAGCACTTGCCCGTCGGCTACCACGGTCGCGCGGGAACGGTGGTGGTGTCCGGCACCGACATCGTCCGGCCGTGTGGGCAACGCAAGCTGTCAGACGACTCATTGCCGTCGTACGGGCCAAGCCAGCGACTCGATATCGAGGCAGAGATCGGCTTCGTCATCGGCACCGGTTCGCCCCTTGGTCAGCCGATCTCACCTGACAGCTTTGCCGATCACGTGTTTGGCGTGGTGATTGTGAACGATTGGTCGGCACGGGACCTGCAGGCTTGGGAATACGTCCCCCTGGGCCCGTTCCTCGGCAAGAGCTTCGCCACGTCCATTTCGCCCTGGGTCGTTCCCCTCGACGCTCTTTGCGACGCACGGATCGAACCTCCGGAGCAGAAGCCTCAACCGCTCTCGTACCTACGCGAAAAGCGTTCGTGGGCAATGGACATCGAATTGTGTGTGCGCCTGAACGGTCATGAGGTCTCACGGCCACCGTACTCAGCAATGTACTGGTCGCCGGCGCAGATGCTTGCACATATGACCGCCAACGGCGCGTCCACGCATACCGGCGACCTTTTCGCGTCAGGCACGGTGTCGGGCCCGGCCAGCGACCAACGCGGCGCATTCATCGAATTGTCATGGGGCGGTGCTGAACCCATCCCCATCGGCGCCGATACACGATGCTTCCTCGAAGACGGCGATGAGGTACAGATTTCCGCCACTGCGCCGGGCAGCGGCAGAAGACGACTGGGATTCGGTGAGGTCCGAGGAAGGATACTGCCTGCAAAGCAGTCAAATCGGTCGGAAGGAGGGGCAAATGACTAGGGGCAACAGCCGGATGGATGAAGAACAACTCACGGGTCTCGACTCGGCGCAGATCACGCAGCTGCTCGGTTTGGTCGAGTACGACGGGGCCAACGATCCGTTTCCCATCATCGGTTGGGATGCGATAGTGTGGGTCGTCGGCAACGCCACTCAGACGGCACATTACTTCGAATCTGCCTTCGGCATGGAGCCTGTCGCCTATTCCGGGCCAACCACCGGCAATCGCGATCACCACGCGTATGTGCTCAGAAGCGGAGCGGTGCGGTTCGTGGTCAAGGGCGCCGCCGACCCAAAAAGTGCTCTCGCGGAGCATCATCGGAAGCACGGAGACGGCGTTATCGACGTCTCACTCACAGTTCCCGATGTTGACAGGTGCATTGACCACGCACGAGCCAAGGGTGCCACTGTGATCACCGAACCGCACGATCTCAGCGACGAACACGGCACCGTCCGCGTTGGGTCGATCGCGGCATACGGTGATACACGCCATACGGTGGTTGACCGTTCGAATTATCGCGGCGACTATCTTCCCGGCTATGTTGAGCGAACCACCACGTTCCGCAAACGCGACGGAGCGCCGAGGCGCATATTCCAGGCGCTCGACCACGTGGTCGCCAACGTCGAACTCGGCAAGATGAATGAATGGGTTGATTTCTACAACCGCGTCATGGGCTTCACCAACATGGCGGAGTTCGTAGGCGAGGACATTGCCACCGAATACTCAGCACTGATGAGCAAGGTGGTCAGCAGCGGGAATCACCGAGTCAAGTTTCCCCTCAATGAACCGGCGCCCGGCCAGAAGCGTTCGCAAGTAGACGAGTACCTCGATTACTACAGCGGTCCAGGAGTCCAGCACCTTGCGTTGGCCACGAACGACATCCTGACCGCCGTGGACACCCTGATTGACGAAGGCATCGAGTTCTTGCAGACGCCTGACTCCTACTACCTGGATCCCGAGTTACGTGCTCGTATCGGTGAGGTGCGTGTGCCGGTCGAGGCACTGCAGAAGCGGGGCATTCTGGTGGACCGCGACGAGGACGGTTATTTGCTGCAGATCTTCACAAAACCGCTTGTCGATCGACCGACGGTGTTCTTCGAACTGATCGAGAGGCATGGCTCGCTGGGCTTCGGCATTGGCAATTTCAAGGCGCTTTTCGAAGCCATCGAGAGGGAGCAGGAAGCGCGCGGCAACTTCTGAGCGCCGGGTCTGTCGATGTAGCGTGAAGACGCGGTGGCACCGCAGCACCGCAGGAGATCCCTAATGAAGATCGTTGACGTCCGCGTCCTCATGCACCAAAGACCGATGCGGGCACGGCTGGCTCCGCCTACTTTTCCCCTCGGGGTTCTATCGATCGTGACCGATGAAGGTGTCGAAGGGCACACGTTTTTCGGCCTACCAGAGCATGACATTGGACCGGTACTTGCCACGTCGGTCAAGCAGATGCTTGTTGGTGCAAACCCCTTGGACATTGGGCGCATCTGGCGACTCCTCAGTGAACGTCGACTGCCAGTTACCGCGCAGGGCGCAGTAGACGTCGCTTTATGGGACATAGCGGGGAAAGCCGCTGGCCTGCCAGTGCACCGTCTGCTAGGCACGGCACGCGATCGCGTGCCCGTCTACAGTTCGTCTTGGGTCCACTTCGAACCAGAGCACTACGTCGAAGAGGCTCTCTCGTACCAGTCTCAGGGGTTCCGTGGTCACAAAATTCATCCGCTGACGCAACTGCGCGCATTCGTTGGCACGGATACACCCGTATCGGCCGACATCGATCTATGCCACCGGTTACGTGCCGCCGTTGGCCTGCACTTCCCATTGTTCTTGGACGCGGGATGGGAGTATGACTACGGTGAAGCCGTTCGTGTCGGCCGCGAGATCGACAACTTGGGTTTCGAGTGGTTCGAGGATCCGCTGGAGGCAGATGACCTCTACGGTTACATCCGTCTCAAACAACAACTTTCGATCCCCATCATGGCCACTGAGATCACTCCTGGTGGATTGACCGGTTTGGCTCCGTGGGTTGAGCAGCGCGCGACTGACTTCCTACGCGGCGACGTCGTCCTGAAGGGCGGCATCACCGGAATGATGAAGATTGCTCATCTGGCTGAGGCCTTTCATCTCAATTGCGAGGTGCACGACGCTTACAATGCGCTGAACAATCTCGCGAGCCTGCACGTCATCATGGCCATTGAGAACTGCGACTGGTTCGAGGTCCTCGTGGTACACGAACACGAAAAGTTCGACCTCGACCACTTGAACTACGGTCTTGTCGAACCTATACCGATCGATACCGACGGCTATGCCCGCGCACCGGAGCGACCAGGTCTCGGCATCGACATTGATTGGGATCGCCTGAAGAGAAGTGCGGTAGAGGTTTCCGGCTGACCGCGAAGGTGAATCATGGCCGGGACGAGCGGTGAGCGGTTGTTGAGCCATTCGACCCTCTCCAGACAGAAAGGCATCAGTCACGCATTGGCTGCTTGTTCGGCGCTGACGACGTCTCCTAGAAGGGCGAACGTCGCCAACGTGCCGGCGTGTGCTTCATAGGTGGCTGCCGCACAGGCATCGGAAACCAATACGGTTCGGTAGCCGAAGTTGACCGCGTCACGCGCGGTTCCCTCGACAGTGATATTGGTTGCGACGCCAGTGAATACGACCGTATCAGCACCGGCCCGCCGCAGCGCCCCATCGCAGGTTCGCCCCGAGTCTGGCCGCGTGCTCAGCCAGCGCGCGGGTCAGGCGTGGTTGGTGCACGGGCAGCATGTAGAACTGGTTCGATGACGTTTCCGCGGGGTGACCGAGAATGAGCCCCCCAAACATCCCTAGCGGCAACGTGTACGGGCGGCCCGCCGAACCCGACAGCTGTTCGTAGAGTCCGCGGTTGTCGAGGAAGCGCACCGCAGGACCGCCGATGCCGTTGGCGCGGTGCTCTGTATTGGGGCCAGGTAACGAGTCGAGAACGATCGGTGTGATCCCGGCCAGCACCGGCCCATGGTCGAACGCTCCATCGAATCGCTTACCCGCAACCACCACTGGCTGTACCACCGCAACTCCGCACTCCACCTGCGTCGACTCATCGCAATGGGCCTGACCCACGCCGCCACCACCTGGGCGCTCGCCTGACCCGTCGGAACAGGCCTCTCCAGCCACAGGCACCGGGTGCCACACTCATAACGTGCCCGCGCCATGCCGTTCGACCGGCCGAGGGGTGACCATAGTGCTGACCCCAGGGTCTGGCTCTAGCCACGCACCGTAGAGCGGTTTGAGGCACCCCTCCCCCAAACCCATTAATTCAGCAGACTCCTAGAGGCGAATACAAGTGCCGGACAGGGCCCATCGCCTAGCCGATCTCGCCGCGTCCACCAGTGCGATCAGGCCGACGTGGACTTTGACACCGAGGACCAGCCCGACACCCAGCCTCAAGAGGGCCTGCGGCATGCCAGCACGGTCACCGAGACCGTGGTGTTCACACCGGAGTACTTTTGCCTCGACCACCGCGCGGTCGGCCTGAGCACCACGACCTGGTTCGCCCGCAACGCCGGAATGGTGACCAGCGATGGTGGACCCGCCGTCGACCTCAACGATGACGAACGCGAGGCGGCCCGTCAGAAGGCCGAAGAAGAGCGCGCCGAAGCCGAGAGCCGCGAGCGGCGAAAAGTCGTGGTGCTCAACAAACTCGGCGGAGCCGCGATGCTGGTGCGGCGCGAGTTCGTCACGAAGCTACTCACGCGGAAAACTCCCCCGAAAGGCGCGGCGATGTTCGTTGCCCGCGTTCTTTCTCGCGATAGCTACCTGCTGACCAACCACAACGCGTTGGACACAGCCGCAGCGCTGCTCGGGCTGGAAAACGCCGAGGCCGTCTCCAAGGTGATATCCGAACTGCCAGCAAGCGGTGACGCACGCGCGCAGGTGCTGACCCTGGCGCTGGTCCTAGGAGCGTTGGAAAGTCGCACACCCAAGGACGCCTGGCGCAACAGCGTCCCCAGCTGGAACCACCACGTCGGCTCGGCAGAATACCTGAATTGGTTGCTGGACAACGATTATCCTCTGGCATCCGTCGAAGAGATCATCACCGCAGCCAAGACCGCTGACGAGGTATACGAGCAGTATCTGGCCGACGCAGTCAAGGAGTAGCACCAGCGACAGGGGCCGGGGTCGCCAGCCCCGGCCCCTCCCCTGGGCTGGATGCATGTTGGCCTGTGCGCAAGACGGGTATCGCGAGCTGGCACGGCGCGCGCCGGCGAAACGGAAACGCCTTCGGCGTTGCTGGGCGGATTTTATTCTCCACCTCATCGCTTTTTCAGCATAGCCGAGGGCAGCCTTTGCGCAAGGCCACGGATAAAGGCCTGACGGTCCGAAAACTTTTCGCTGAAAACTACCGCTTCGCGGTGCGAAAACGTTTCGTCCGGACCATTGCGCGCCGTCCGCCCTCGGCCGCATTGATGCTTGCGATGAGGCGCCAGAGAAAAAGGTTGCACCGGGTCTATCGCAGGCCTTCAAGGCAAGCGCCCCAAGCGAACTCGGGCTATCGCTGTGGTAAGCGACGCGGTATACCCGCGATAAAACAATTCGATAAAAACAAAATTAGTGTTGTCGCCTACTGCTAAATAGCGGTAAAATCAATACAACGCACAAGCGCACGAAAGGATGTGTGAATCATGAATACTCTTGCCGTCTACACAAAGCCTGGATGCGTGCAATGCAGCGCCGTTTTCCGCGCGCTCGACAAGCTCGGAGTTGAATACCGGCGAGTCGATATTTCCGTGGACTCGGATGCCCGCGAATACGTCATGGCGCTGGGCTACCTGCAGGCCCCGGTCGTCTACGCCGGACCCGACGATCACCACGGCGGCTTCAGGCCAGACCGGTTACGCGAACTCGCCGAACTCGCCGCCTGAGCCCACCGATCGATACCTCGAGGAGCCCACCATGCACCAGCTCACCATCGACCACGACACCCAGCCAGGCTGCGTCAGCGACCACGCCGACTTCACCGACGCCCACCAAGCCCTACTGAAGTACGTCGTGAGGGCCGACTACTACCTGCGGCCCGTGCAAACGACCGACTCTCACACCAGCTACGAGTTGCTGCGGCTGGCCGACCTCGACGACCCCCGGCCCTCCCGTGAACCCCAGGTGGCCGGCGTCGCCACCATCGAGGTCATCTCCGAGAGCGAACTGCACGTTGCTGCACCCTATTTCGTTGCCTGTGATGCCCAGAGCTGGATCAACGACCACGCCGCCAAGTGGTTACACGGATCGAGTACTGACCCCGGCTTTCACTACCCCATGGCAGTGCTGACCATGGCCCGCGGCGAGGCCCGCTTTTATCTGCGCGCCGGCGTCTTGCTGAGTGAAGCCGCTGCGTTGGCCGGAGTGGACAACACCGTCAGACCCGACCAAACCCTCGTGGAAGCGTTGCGCCACAACGCCGTACGCAATACCGTCGCTCTGAACAACCCGGCCGTCATCGCCGACGCCGTGCAAGCACTACTTCCGGTGGAAACCACCACACACCAGACCGCCGCGCTCGTCTGGTACTACGCACTGCTGCTGTGGGGAGTGAGCGCACCATGACCGCGGCCCGCAAGCTGTGCACCCCGTTGACAGTCATCACTGATACCGCCGAAGACACGACGGATCTCGACGTTGAATGGCGATCACAGACCGTCATCGACGAGTACAGCCCCGAGCATCAATTCGTCGGCTCGCTGATGTGGCTGACCGCCGAGCAGGCCCGGCCGCTGCTGGAGTTGGTGCCCGACAACGCGATATGGAGGCCCCAGACCCGCTGGGTCTACGAACTGATCCGCGCCCTGGTCGACGCCGGCACTGACCCCACACCGGTAACCGTGCTGGCTGCCGGACGCTGCCAATCCGCCCGCCACGCGCTCGAGCCCAGCGAGTCACCGAGCGCCCACCAACACAAGCAGCTCGCCCTGTACCTGTTCGACGCCTACTCCCAAGCCATCGCGCCGACGGCATCGATCAGGAGCTACGCCCGTGAAGTGCTCGAGGAGGCCTACCGGCGCGCCTTCGACACATTCGGCATCAAGATGCAGCAGCTGGCGGCCTGCGGCGCTGACCGTGACGACCTGACCGAGCAGTTCGGGATGATCCGCGACGAGCTCGCCGAGCTATGGCGCCGCGCAGAAGCCGCCAAACCCTGACGGAGCCAGCAATGAGACCCCCACAGCCCAGCCCCGATCTTCTCATCGCCGACCGTGTCAGCGCCGCGGTCGCTGATTACCCCCAACCATTGGGACGTGCGGCACGCACCGCGCACGCCTGGCTGGATACCTTGCACAGTCGCGCTCAAATCCGTGCAGAACGTCACCGCCGCGGCACCAGACAATAAGACAAGCACCAGTGACCAGAAAAGCTGCCCCGCGAAAGGATCAGCCATGACCGAGCCCGCACACCGCCGCCGCGTCCCGTCGCGGCCGCGCTCGCCGCGCGGCACGCTAAACCTCTGGCTGGCAACTCTTCTGGGTACCCTCGCCCTAGCCGCGGCCGCGATAGGCGGCTCAGCGTCTGCTCATGCGCGTGGCGCCACCATCTCTCCCGGCGATGAAATCGACACCGTGGAAGCGCACGACGGCACACGGTGCACCCTCGGCTACACCTTCGCCGACCCGGGCACCAACATCAACTACGGCATCACAGCCGGGCACTGCAACAAGGGCCCCAGCGGCCACGTTGTTGACCGAACCACCGGCGCCGCCGGACACTTCGTCCTCACGGTCGCCACCCCCGGCGACAGTCTCCAGGACGACTACGGGCTCATCGATTTCGGATCCCACCACTCGGTGCGCACCATGTACGGGATGCCGGTCACCGGCATCTCCGCTCCGGACCCGCACAAAGCGGTCTGCCATGACGGGATCCGCACCGGCATCGCGTGCGGATCACTGGGCGACCGACTCTTCGGCAGCCAATACCTCACCACCGGAATGGCTGAAAGCATCCCCGGGGACTCCGGCGGCCCGGTCTGGCAGCTCAACCACGACAACGCCGGTACCGCCAACGTCATCGGTATCTGGCTCGGTGAGCACCACGAAACCAGCACCAGCCACGCCGGGCGGTTCATCAGCCTCACCGACGTTCTGGTCAACGTCGCCGGCAAAACCCACGTCCTGTAACAGCCGGGGTCAGACCCAGCCGGCCCGGCGGCCACCAAATCCGTAGCCCCTCACCTTCTTTAGCCGTCAGCAGGGGCCAAGTGTGACCGACAGGGACCCCGTCGCTGTCAACCCACGCCCGGCGGGCTCGCCCGTTCTTCGCTCCCGCCGCCCTCCCGGGCGGCTCCCGCTACGCCCGTGCGCCACCGGCGGCATTTGCGGCCCTACCCAGCTCGCTGCCGCTCGCGGCCGCAAATCCGCCTCCTGCTTTCCGCCGGGCTCTTCGGGGTTGACACCGCCACCCCGCCGGTCCCCCACACCCCAACGCCGACCGGCGCCAACCACCAACCCGAAACGGAGACAACACCATGACCATCTCGGCGGCCGCCACCCACCTCATCCCGGCAGCTCTGATCACCCACAGCGTGGTGCTCATCAAAGGCCAGCATCATGACCATGACATCAGCGTCCACCACGCACGCACACCCGATGCGCGCATGAGCATCACCCTGGAGGGCATGCAGATGGTGATCTACAACTGCCAAGCCGCCCAAGGACTCCTCGAGGCCTTCAGTGCCGCCCGCTCTCACATGCTTCACGTGCCCGCCCAAATCCCCACTGTCGGACTGGATCCCGACAACGAACCCGCCGGGCGCGTCATGCTCTCAATCGAATGGACCCGCCGGCCTGTCTACGTCGTCGCCGCACAGTCCGCCCTCAATCGACTCAAGACCGCGGAAATCCACTGGGTCGAGCTCTACACCGGGCCGCTGACCTGGCGAATTCGTGACCGCGCCGGGCTGCTCTCCTTCATCGAGATCCTCACCCGCGTCCACCAGACTGCCATCACCGTCTTCCTCGACGGAGAGCAGTACAAAGCCGATCCCACCGATCCCGGCTACCGCGCAGCCTAAGCCAACATCCGCACCCAGGGGCCGGCCAGCACCTGCACCCTCAGGGTTGGCCGGGCCCCCCTTTTTCTTCCAGCCCGATGGGATACCGGCGCGCCGGGCGCGCCCGGACTGGCCACCTGTCGGCGGCCACCCCAAATCCGTAGCCCCTCACCTTCTTTAGCCGTCAGCGGGGTGC
>NZ_LZKU01000205.1 GCF_001672975.1 Mycobacterium sp. 1465703.0 | reverse complement strand
CCTCGTAGTCGAGGCCGGCGAGCAGGAAGCGCAACTGGTCAAGGTCGACATCCTGCTGCAGGGCGAGGCGGTCGACGCCTTCAGCGCGATCGTCCATAAGGACGGGGCCTCGGCGTACGGCAACAAGATGACCACCAAGCTCAAAGAGCTGATCCCGCGCCAACAGTTCGAGGTGCCCGTCCAGGCCGCCATCGGATCGAAAATCATTGCGCGCGAGAATATCCGCGCGATTCGCAAGGACGTGCTATCCAAGTGCTACGGCGGTGACATCACTCGGAAGCGCAAACTTCTGGAAAAGCAGAAGGAAGGCAAGAAGCGGATGAAGACCATCGGTCGTGTCGATGTGCCACAGGAGGCGTTCGTCGCGGCGCTATCCGCCGACGCCGCGGGGGACAAGGGCAAGAAGTAGCAATGCGGATACGTAAGGCGGCGACGGTGCTGATGGCGGTCGCCGCAATGGCGACGGGCTGCGGCGGAGTCGTGGAGGGCACCGCTAAGCCGGCGCCGAATCTGAAGCCGCGACCGCTCAGCGGCCCGACGGTCAAGCAGGTGCTTCTCGACGGCCCGACCTTGTCGAGGATGCTCAACCAGCCGTTCGTGGCGCGGGACCCGGCCGAATTCGGCGGCCCCGAGAAGCTCTATCGGGTCGAGCGAACCATGTCGCAGGCCGGTTGCCTGGGCGTGACCGCGATGCTGCAGCAGAGTGTGTATCAGTCAGCCGACGTGAAAGACGTTGCGTCGGAATCGTGGTGGAACAACGGCGAACCGGCGCAGGTGATCGTCGTGGAGGAGGGCGTGGTCACGCTCCCGTCCGCCGCCCAGGCCAAGGCGCTGTTCGCGCAATTCTCTCAGCAGTGGCAACAGTGCAACGGCATGACGACGTCGGAGCAAACCGGACCGATCAGCACCACGAACGTCATCAGCGATGTCCGCGTCACCGAGTCCACTATCGCGGCGACCAAAACCGCGACCGCGATATTGCCCAACATGCCGCCGCTGCGGCCCACGCCGCAGGCGCGTGCCATCGGTGTCCGGTCGAATTGCCTGGTCGAGGTTCAGGTGGTGTTTTTCGGGGGACGACGGTCCTCCGACCCGGGATCAGCCGATATCAACGCCAGCGGGATCGACGTCGCGCACGCCCTGATGGACAACGTCAACGCGTTGGGCTGACTCGCTGACTCGCACCTGATGGTGGCGACCCGCTTCGCCCGGCTACGCCGCGCTCGCGATCGCCACGTCACATCGGCGCGTTGGCGGGCTGGAACATCCCGGAGCCGTCGGCTTCCTCCTCGGCGCGGATCACGTGTACCACCGCGTTGATCAGCGCCAGGTGGGTGAACGCCTGCGGGAAGTTGCCCAGCTGCCGGCCGGTGCGCGGTTCGATCTCCTCGGCGTAGAGGTGCAGCGGGCTGGCATAGGACAGCAGCCGCTCACACAGCCGTTTAGCGCGCCGGACCTCCCCGATTTCCACCAGCGCCGACACCAGCCAGAACGAGCAGATGGTAAACGTGCCCTCCTCGCCGGACAGCCCGTCGTCGGTTTCCTCGACCCGGTAGCGCAGCACCAGGCCTTCCTGGGTGAGTTCGTCGGCGATCGCCAGAACGGTGTTGCGCACCCGCGGATCATCCGGCGGCAAGAACCGCGTCAGCACCACCAACAGCAGCGAGGCGTCCAGCGCGTCGCTGCCGTAGCGCTGGGTGAAGACGCCGCGGGAGTCCACGCCGTGCTGCAGGATGTCCGCCTTGATCTCGTCGGCGATGGCATGCCATTGCTTGGCGTAGCTCTTCTCGCCCTGCCGGTCGGCCAGCTTGGCGCCGCGATCCAGCGCCACCCAGCACATCACCTTCGACGACGTGAAGTGCTGCGGTTCCCCGCGCACCTCCCAGATGCCGCGGTCCGGCTCGCGCCAGTGCTTGATCGCCTCTTCCACCTGCTTTTTCAGTACCGGCCACAACGTCTCCGGAACCTGCTCACGCGACTTGGCGTGCAGGTAGAAGGAATCGAGGATGGAGCCCCAGATGTCGTGCTGGACCTGGTCGTAGGCGCCATTGCCGATTCGCACCGGCCGGGCGTGGTCATAGCCGGACAGGTGATGCAGCTCTTCTTCGACCAGACTGCGCTCGCCGCCCACGCCGTACATGACCTGCAGCGGGTGGCGCTCGTTGTGGTTGGCGCCCGAGACGTCGGCGATGAAGGCGAAGAAGTCGTCGGCCTCGCGGTCCAGTCCGAGCGTGTACAGACCCCACAACGCGAACGTGGAGTCACGCACCCAGGCGTAGCGGTAGTCCCAGTTGCGTTCGCCCTGCGGTGTTTCCGGCAGCGACGTGGTGCTGGCCGCCAGCAGCGCGCCGGTGGGTGAGTAGGTCAGGCCCTTCAACGTCAGCGCGCTGCGCTGTAGATATGCCCGCCATGGGTGGTCCGGGAAGTCACCGATGTTGATCCACTGCCGCCAACATTCGGTGGTCTGCCACATCTTGTCCGCGGCTTCTTGATAGGTCTGCGGCGCCGGGTGCTTGGTCCAGCTCAGCGCGACGAACACGTCGTCGCCCTCTTTCATCCGGGTGCGGGCACGCGCCTCCCGGCCTTCCAGCCCGATCCGCAGATTAGTGGTCAGCCGCAACGTCGGGTGGGCGTCGGGCTCCCTGGTGGCGCGCGCGACGGCCTCGCCATACGCGTTGGCCGAGTACTCCCAGGTGGCGCCGACGCGGTGGTAGTCGAACGCCGGTTCGCAGCTCATCATCAGTTCGACGGTGCCGCTGACGCAGCGCACCGTGCGCAGCAGGATGTGCTCGGCGTCCCAGTCCATCGGAGTGCGCCGATGCGTCCGCGACCGCCGCTCCAGGTCGTGCCAGGGCCCCATCACCAGCGCGTCGCGCACGATCAACCATCCGGTGTGGGTCTGCCAGGTGGTCTCCATGATGAGGCTGCCGGGGAGGTACCGGCGGGCCGAAGGCACCGAGACGCCATACGGGCCCAGCCGGAAGTGACCGGCGCTGCGGTCCAGGATCGCACCGAACACACTGGGCGAATCCGGCCGTGGCACACACATCCACTCGACCGATCCGGCCGGGGAGATCAGGCAGGTGGTCTCCCAGTCCGACAAGAACGCATAGTCAGCGATCGGCGGGAAGGGATTTCTCAGGGCTGCGCTGGGAGCAAGAGGTCCGGGGGTGCGCAAGTCGATGGACGCAGACAACGGCGCTGCGGGGACAGCAGCTGGAAACGCTTCTTCGGGCATGGTGTCGGCCGGCTGGTCCTCGGGCTGAACATGCAAAACCATCAGCACATTTTCACTGTTCGGGGGCCTCGCGTCCAACGTTTGCCCGCGGTGGCGTGGCGCGCATCCCATCACCGCGTCCGCTGTGACTTGCGCACATTGGTCTTCGGCGGCGGCGCCGAATAGGGTGAGCGCCGTGAACGCGTTCCTCAATTGGTGGGACGGCAACGAGCTGTGGCTTTCCGGCCTCCCCTTCGTCCTGCAGGCCATGGTGGTGATGCCGGTGGTGCTGGCGGCGGCCTACGTCACGGCGGCCCTGCTGGATGGACTGCTCGGCAAGGGCATCGCGCTGATGCGCCGTATCCGCCGTTCCGACGGGACGCCCGGGTAACCGCCATGCCTCGGTCGCACGTGACGCTGGTACTGGCCATCCTGGTGGCGCTGGTGCTCATCACCTGGCTGGTCACCCACTTGATGCACCACTAACGGACGCGTGCCACCGTCGCGGTGGCGGCAATGTCATTTCCTGTTAGGCTTCCCGCCATGCGCATGGCATTCGGCACCCCGGGTCGCTATGCCGTTGTGCACTGTTGTCGCTGACTCCCAAACCCGTGTGCGGTCTGGTCTGGAGTTTTCGAAATCTCCTGAAGTTCTAGGTGCCCTTCCGCAGAAACGGGATACGAAATCCCATACGTTTCTCCACCGGAAGGCCCTCAATGGACATCAGGACCGCAGTGCGCTGGCGGCCCGTCCTCGCCCTTGCCTTTATCGCCGTCGTAATCGCCGGATGCCACGGCGGCTCCAGTGATGCCGTCGGAGGCGGTGGCCTGTCCAACGCGCGCACCAGCATCACGCTGGTCGCCTACTCGGTCCCAGAACCCGGATGGAGCAAGATAATTCCGGCGTTCAATGCCTCCGATGAGGGCAAGGGCGTGCAAGTGATCACCTCCTACGGGGCGTCCGGGGACCAGTCCCGCGGTGTCGTGGACGGCAAGCCGGCCGACGTCGTCAACTTTTCCGTCGAACCCGACATCGCTCGACTGGTCAAGGCCGGCAAGGTCGCCAAGGACTGGAATGCCGACGCCACCAAAGGGATTCCGTTCGGTTCGGTGGTCACACTGGTAGTGCGCAAGGGCAACCCGAAGAACATCAAGGATTGGGATGACCTGCTGCGGCCGGGTGTCGAGGTGATCACGCCGAGCCCGTTGAGTTCCGGATCGGCCAAGTGGAATCTGCTCGCGCCGTACGCAGTCAAAAGCGAAGGCGGCGCCAACAGCGGCGCGGGTGTGGATTTCATCAAGAAGTTGGTGACCGAACACGTCAAACTGCGTCCCGGGTCCGGGCGGGAGGCCACCGATGTCTTCGTCCAGGGCAGCGGTGACGTGTTGATCAGCTACGAGAACGAGGCGATCGCGACCGAGCGGGCGGGCAAACCGGTCGAACACATCAACTTGTCGCAGACCTTCAAGATCGACAATCCGGTGGCCGTGGTCAACACCAGCCCGCACCTGGATGCCGCCGTCGCCTTCAAGAACTTCCAATACACGGCCGCAGCGCAAAAGGTATGGGCGCAGGCCGGTTTCCGGCCGGTCGATCCATCCGTCGCCGCCGATTTCCGAAACCAGTACCCTGTGCCGGCGAAACTGTGGACCATCGCCGACCTGGGCGGCTGGAGCACGGCGGATCCGCAGCTGTTCGACAAGTCCACCGGCAGCATCACCAAGATCTACACGAAGGCCACCGGATGACCGCCGTCACGCCTGACCCGCTGGCAATCCGGCCCGAGCTCAGCGGCGACACACCACCGGGGCCGCTTCCCGGGCGCGGGCGCGGGACCACCGCCCTTCGGGTCGGAGCGGCGACGGTGTGGCTGTCGGTGATCGTGCTGCTGCCGCTGGCGGCGATCGTATGGCAAGCCGCGGGCGGCGGCTGGCACGCCTTCTGGCTTGCGGTCTCTTCGAATGCCGCGCTGGAGTCGTTTCGGGTGACGCTGACCATCTCGGCTGGGGTCACCGTGCTCAATCTGATCTTCGGTCTGGTGATCGCCTGGGTGCTGGTGCGCGATGACTTTCCGGGCAAGCGGCTCGTCGACGCGATCATCGACCTGCCATTCGCGTTGCCCACCATCGTCGCAAGCCTGGTGATGCTCGCCCTGTACGGCAACAACAGCCCGGTTGGTCTGCATCTGCAGCACACGTCCTGGGGTGTAACGGTGGCGCTGGCCTTCGTCACGCTGCCGTTCGTGGTGCGCGCCGTCCAGCCGGTGCTGCTGGAATTGGATCGCGAAACCGAGGAGGCCGCGGCGTCACTGGGTGCCAGCGGGCCGAAGATCTTCACCTCCGTGGTGCTGCCGTCGCTGCTGCCCGCGTTGTTATCCGGTGCGGGCCTGGCCTTCTCGCGCGCGATCGGCGAATTCGGTTCGGTGGTGCTCATCGGTGGTGCGGTGCCCGGCAAGACCGAAGTGTCGTCGCAGTGGATACGAACACTGATCGAGAACGACGACCGCACCGGTGCCGCGGCCATTTCGATTGTGCTGTTGGCGATTTCGTTCGTCGTATTGCTCATCTTGCGGGTGGTGGGTGGACGCGCGGCAAAACGCGAGGAGTTGTCCGTATGACATCGTCTGCGGGAGTGCGCTATTCGCTGCGATTCATCGCACTGGGATACATTTTCGTGCTGCTGGTCGTCCCGGTGACGTTGATTCTATGGCGAACGTTTCGGCCCGGGTTCGGCCAGTTCTACGCCTGGGTGAGCACTCCCGCGGCGATATCGGCGCTGAATCTGACGCTGCTGGTGGTGGCCATCGTGGTTCCGCTCAACGTCGTTTTCGGTATCCCCACGGCACTGGTCCTGGCGCGCAACAGGTTTCGTGGCAAGGGCGTGTTGCAGGCGGTCATCGATCTGCCTTTCGCGGTCTCGCCCGTCATCGTGGGCGTCGCGTTGATCGTGTTGTGGGGGTCGGCCGGGGCGCTCGGGTTTGTGGAGAAAGATCTGGGGCTCAAGATCATCTTCGGCCTGCCGGGAATCGTGCTTGCCAGCATCTTCGTCACGCTGCCATTCGTGGTGCGCGAAGTGGAGCCGGTGCTGCACGAGCTGGGAACCGACCAAGAGGAAGCGGCGGCCACCCTGGGTTCGGGTTGGTGGCAGACCTTTTGGCGAATCACGCTGCCGTCCATCCGGTGGGGTTTGACCTACGGCATCGTCCTTACCATCGCACGTACCCTGGGGGAATACGGTGCCGTGCTGGTGGTGTCGTCGAACCTGCCGGGGAAGTCGCAAACACTGACGCTGCTGGTCTCCGACCGGTACAACCGCGGCGCGGAATACGGCGCCTACGCGCTGTCGACGCTGCTGATGGGAGTTGCCGTGCTGGTACTGGTTTTCCAGGTGGTGCTTGACGCACGCCGCGCACGAGCGGCCAGACAGGCCTGACGAGGGGAATGACCGTGACTGACGCCAAACCGGGTGACCTGGCCATCATCGTGCGCGACGCCAACAAACGCTATGGCGATTTCGTCGCCCTGGACCACGTGGACTTCGTCGTGCCCACCGGCTCGCTGACGGCGTTGCTGGGGCCCAGCGGTTCAGGCAAATCGACGCTGCTGCGCACCATCGCCGGCCTCGACCAACCCGACACCGGAACCGTCACCATCTACGGTCGTGACGTGACCCGGGTGCCGCCGCAACGCCGCGGCATCGGGTTCGTGTTCCAGCACTACGCGGCGTTCAAGCACTTGACGGTTCGCGACAACGTCGCCTACGGGCTCAAGGTGCGCAAGCGCCCCAAGGCCGAGATCAAAGAAAAAGTCGACAATCTGCTTGAAGTGGTGGGACTGAGCGGGTTTCAGACCCGTTACCCCAACCAGCTGTCCGGTGGTCAACGACAGCGGATGGCACTGGCGCGAGCGCTGGCGGTCGACCCGCAAGTGCTGCTGCTCGACGAGCCGTTCGGCGCGCTGGACGCCAAGGTGCGCGAAGATCTGCGCGCGTGGTTGCGCCGCCTGCACGACGACGTGCATGTGACCACGGTGCTGGTGACGCACGATCAGGCCGAGGCATTGGATGTCGCCGATCGGATCGCGGTGCTCAACCATGGCCGCATCGAACAGATCGGATCCCCGACCGACGTCTACGATGCCCCGGCGAACGCGTTCGTGATGTCGTTTCTCGGCGCGGTGTCCACCCTCAACGGAGCGCTGGTCCGCCCGCACGATATCCGGGTGGGCCGAAATCCCGAGATGGCGATTGCCGGCGGTGACGGCACCGCGGATTCCGTCGGGGTGGTGCGTGCCACCGTCGACCGGGTCGTCGCGCTCGGCTTCGAGGTGCGAGTGGAGTTGACCAACGCCGCCACCGGTGGCTTTTTCACCGCCCAGATCACCCGCGGTGACGCCGAGGCGCTGGCACTGCGCGAAGGCGACACCGTGTACGTGCGCGCCACCCGGGTGCCACCGATCGCAGATGAGGGGACGGAACCTAGTCGCGCCGGCGTGGCCGACCAGGATGAAAACACGCTGACATCCGCCTAGCAGCGGCCTTGGTCGTCGTACGCGCGCTGGTCGCTACGAGGCGTGCAGCCCGCATTCGGTCTTGGAAAGACCTTGCCAGCGCCCGCTGCGCGGATCGGCGCCGGCCAGCGGCTTGGCCGTGCAGGGCGCGCAACCGATCGACGAATAGCCTTCGTACATAAGCGGATTGACTAACACGCCGTGCTCGTCGATGTAGTTCTGGACGTCCTCATCGGACCATTCGACCAGCGGGTTGACCTTGACCAGCTTGAACCCCTCGTCGAAGCCGACCACCGGGGCGTTGGCGCGGGCGGCGGTCTCGCCCCGGCGCAGTCCGGTTACCCACGCCGAATATCCGCGCAGCGTTTTGCCCAGCGGTTCGACCTTGCGCAGCCGGCAGCATTCACCCGGATCGCGCGCGAACAGGTCCTTGCCCCGCAGATTGTCCTGCTGGGCGACCGTCTGTTCGGGAGTCACATTGAGCACCCGGATGTCGTACACGGACTCGATCGCGTCACGGGTACCGATGGTCTCCGCGAAGTGGTAACCCGTGTCCAGAAACACCACCGGTACACCCGGCCGTGCCTTGGCCGCCAGATCGATCAATACAGCCTCCTGCATGCTCGAGGCCACCACGTAGTTGCAGGTGGCCCAGCCGCGAGGACCGTTGATGCCGCCGAATGTCTCGTCAGTCCAACGCAATACGTCGGCTGCACTGGCGCCCTCAAGCTCGGCCGCGCCGCGAGCGGCAAGCGCACGCAGTTCGGCTTCTGGAAGTTTGGTTGTTCGTTCGCTCATCGCAAATCGTCCTCGTCTGCCCTCATAGCCCACTGTGCGAAACGTTCACCCTCGCTGCGGTATTTCAGGAAGTTACGTACGACGCGCTCGATGTAGTCGCCGAGCTCGTCGCTGGAAACCTTGTGCTGCCGTAGTTTTCGGCCGAAGCCGCTGTCCAGGCCCAGGCTGCCGCCCAGGTGAACCTGGAAGCCCTCGACCGAGCCGCCCTCCCCGTCGTCGACCATCTGGCCCTTCAGCCCGATGTCGGCGACCTGGATGCGGGCGCATGAATTGGGACAGCCGTTGATGTTGACGGTGATCGGCACGTCGAGCTGCTGGTTGATGTCCGCAAGGCGGCGTTCAAGCTCGGGCACCAAAGACTGTGCCTTGACTCGTGTTTCGGCGAAGGACAACTTGCAGAACTCGATTCCCGTGCAGGCCATCAGATTCCGTCGCCAATGCGACGGTTGTGACTGCAGGCCGAGCGCCTCGAGACCGGCGATCAGCTCGTCGAGTTTGTCGTCGGGCAC
>NZ_LZKU01000204.1 GCF_001672975.1 Mycobacterium sp. 1465703.0 | reverse complement strand
TCCACTCAGCCGCTGCATGGGCAGCATGGTATGTCTCACACCGCCGCGGCGGTGCGACTGCGCAAAAGAAATGGCACAATCGAGTAGTCATACGAACCCGGGGACCGGATTGCGGCCACGAGGATCGAACCGACCACCATTAGGGACAACGATGTCTGAGCACAACGTTTACGGTGCCAATTCGCCTGCGCAGCCGCGGCCCAAGATTCGCACCCATCACTTGCAGAAGATGAAGGCCGAAGGCCACAAGTGGGCCATGCTCACGGCCTACGACTATTCGACCGCCCGCGTTTTCGATGAAGCCGGCATCCCGGTCCTGCTGGTCGGCGATTCGGCGGCCAACGTGGTCTACGGCTACGACACCACCGTGCCCGTTTCGATCGACGAACTGATCCCCCTGGTTCGCGGCGTCGTCCGCGGCGCACCACATGCCCTGGTCGTCGCCGACCTGCCGTTCGGCAGCTACGAGGCCGGACCTGCCGCCGCGCTGGCCGCCGCCACCCGGTTCATGAAGGAGGGTGGCGCCCACGCGGTCAAGCTCGAGGGCGGTGAGCGGGTCGCCGAGCAGATCGCCTGCCTGACCGCCGCCGGTATTCCGGTGATGGCGCACATCGGCTTCACCCCGCAGAGCGTCAACAGCCTGGGCGGCTTCCGGGTGCAGGGCCGCGGCGACGCCGCCGAGCAGACCGTGCACGACGCGATTGCCGTCGCCGAGGCTGGAGCGTTCTCCGTTGTCATGGAGATGGTGCCGGCCGACTTGGCCACCCAGATCACCGGCAAGCTGACCATTCCGACCGTCGGAATCGGCGCCGGGCCGAACTGCGACGCGCAGGTGTTGGTCTGGCAGGACATGGCCGGGATGAGCAGCGGCAAGGCGGCTCGCTTCGTCAAGCGATTCGCGAACGTCGGCGATGAATTACGCCGGGCCGCCGCCCAATACGCCGAAGAAGTGGCCGGCGGAGTTTTCCCCGCCGATGAACACTGCTTCTGACCCCGCCCGTCCACGACACGGGCGTGGTTGCCCACCCAAAACGTCCAGCTGAGGTTCACCCCTGGTCGATGACGAAATCGCCGCGACCGCGCAACCGCTGAAAAGCGTTGCGGTACAGCGATGTACGATTGCCGTTAGCCGAAAATAGAATTCTGAAGAGCAAGGGTGGACCACATCGACCGGGGGAATCGCGGTGACCTCGTGCACCGTCGAACGGTGCTTACGTTGCCGCTGCTGGCGGCAGGAGGCATGGCTTTGGCTAAGACACCACGCGCGTCCGCACAACCGCCCCGCACCTCGCCGCGAGCGACCCGGTGGTCACCCGAGCGCGCCAACCGCTGGTATCAGGCACAAGGCTGGCCGGTCGGCGCGAACTACATCACCTCTAGCGCCATCAACCAGCTGGAGATGTTCCAGCGCGAGACCTTCGACCCCCGGCGCATCGACACCGAACTGGGCTGGGCACACGCTAACGGGTTCAACGCGGTGCGGGTCTTCTTGCACGATCAACTGTGGACGCAGGATTACCGCGGGTTTCAAGGTCGTCTCGCACAGTTCGTCGACACCGCCGCACGCCACGGCATCAAACCGCTGTTCGTCCTGTTCGATTCGTGTTGGGACCCGTTCCCTCAAGCGGGTCCGCAGCGCGCCCCCCGACCCGGCATCCACAACTCCGGCTGGGTGCAGAGCCCGGGGGCGGCGCGCCTCGACGACCGCGGCTATCTGCGTACCATGCGCGGCTATGTCACCGGAGTGCTGACCCAATTCCGCAATGACGAGCGCGTGTTGGGCTGGGACCTGTGGAACGAACCGGACAACCCGGCGAACGCCTACGCATCCGTCGAACGGAAAGACAAGTTCGACCTGGTCGCCGACCTGCTCCCGCAAGTGTTCGAGTGGGCCCGGTCGGTTGATCCCTGTCAGCCGTTGACCAGTGGCGTCTGGCACGGCCAGTGGGCCGACCCCGGACGGCGCAGCGTGATCAGCGGCATTCAGCTGGACAACTCCGATGTCATCACGTTTCACAACTACGCCGGGCCGGCGGAGTTCGGGCAACGGATCGCCGAGCTCGTCCCGCAGGGCCGTCCCATCCTGTGCACCGAGTACATGGCCCGGCCGCTGGGCAGCACGGTGCAAGACATCCTGCCCATCGCGAAGCGCGCCAACGTGGGCGCGTTCAACTGGGGTTTGGTGACCGGGAAAACGCAGACCTTCTTCCCCTGGGATTCCTGGGACCACCCGAACCCGGACCCTGCGATGCCGCAGGAGTGGTTTCACGATCTGCTCGGCCCGGACGGACGGCCGTTCCGGGACACCGAGATTCAAACGATTCTCGAGTTGGGCGGCCTGGCGATGCATCTACAGTCGCCGCCGGCCGGCTGACCGCGATCGGTCAGCGGCAACGATTCTGGAAGTCGGTCAACGGCTGGCGAATGCCTTCGAGGTCGGTGTGGGTCTGCGGGTTGGCGTCCATGTACTGCTTCAACTGCTGACGCATGTCGTCGCGTGGCTGCCCCTTCAAGCTGGTGAAGTACGCGTTGACGTCCGGGTGTGCGAACAGGTACGCCGACGTGGCCGCCGCAACGCCGGAGGACACCTGGGCAAGATCGGCCGCCGTGCAATTCGGTTGCGCCGAGGTACCCGGTTCCGGGTCGTCCATCGGCCAGTCCGCGGCAGCCGAACCCGCCGCTGCGAAAAGCATTGCCACACTGACCGCGCCGGCCGCTATTCCGCCGGCAACGACTCGGGCTGCCGGGCCAACAAAAGACACCATGGAAACGCTCCTTCGTCGGGCATGCGCAAGTCGGCTGTTATCTATGGCAAACCCTAAGGGTTTTTTCGCCGCGCATGCGCTAATCGGCGAGCAAAGAATCGCGAAGCCATTCGCCGATCTCGACCCGTCCGCCGCGCCGCGACGGCACAATGCATTCAGGTGGCAGGAAGGACAACGCGGATGAATCGGCGACGCTGGATCGCGGCATTGCTGGCGTTCTCGGGCTTGGCTTGCGCTCCCGGGATTTACATTGCCGCGCATTCCGCCGATCGGATCGAGGCGACGGTGTGTGTCAGCGCGGGCCGACGTGTCTCGGTCAGTGGGTGCACCGACATCGGCGACAACATCGCCCGCTATGTCCCGCCCCCGGCGGTCTATGCGCCGCTGCCGGAGGACGACACGTCGGCTCCTCCCCCGCCGCCGCCGTAATCCACTCCCGGACGGGCGCTTCGCTCAGCGGCCGATCCGTGCCGGTCTCGTCGCTTCGGTGTGGCAGGCTATGGGTGCTTATTTCCCACCGTCCACCATGTTCACGGCCGCGGTGCCGCAGCCGCAACGGAGCCCGAAGATGCCTGCAAAAGCGCCGCAGACCTCGCGTCATCTCGAGGTCGAGCGCAAGTTCGATGTGGTCGAATCCACCGTGTCCCCCTCGTTCGAAGGGATCGCCGCGGTCGCCCATGTCGAAAAGTCGCCGACGCAAACGCTGGATGCGACGTACTTCGACACGCCCATCCACGACTTGGCGCGCAACAAGATCACGTTGCGCCGCCGTACCGGTGGCTCCGACGCGGGATGGCACCTGAAGCTGCCGGCCGGACCGGATTCCCGAACCGAGGTCCGCGCATCGCTGGACGCATCCGACGGAAACGACACCGTGCCCAACGAGTTGACGGATGTGGTGCTGGCGATAGTCCGCGACCGGCCACTGCAGCCGGTCGCGCGCATCACCACCCGGCGCGAGACTCAGGTGCTCTACGACGCCGCAGGCACCGCGCTGGCCGAGTTCAGCAACGACCATGTCACCGCATGGACGACGCGGGGCGCCGAGGACACCGACGCGGCCCCGACCGAGCAGGAATGGCGCGAGTGGGAATTGGAGCTGGTCGAGGCCAGCGGGCTGTCCAACGGGACGGCCGGCATCGACCTGCTGAACCGGCTGAGCAATCGGCTGCTGGACGCCGGCGCCGCACCGGCCGGTCACGGCTCGAAGCTGGCGCGGGTGCTGGGTAGCACGGCACTGCCCAACGGCGCGCAGCCGTCCGAGGAGCCGCTGCAGCGCGCGATAGCCGAGCAAGTTCGCGAGCTACTGGTGTGGGATCGCGCGGTGCGCGCCGACGCCTACGACTCCATTCACCAGATGCGGGTGACCACCCGCAAGCTGCGCAGCCTGCTGCGCGATTACCAGGAATCGTTCGGGTTGCCCGAGGAAGGGTGGGTGCTGGACGAGTTGCGAGAGCTCGCCGGCATTCTCGGTGTGGCGCGCGACGCCGAAGTGCTCGCCGAGCGCTACGAGCGTGACTTGGACGGGCTCGCACCGGAATTGGTGCGCGGGCCGGTACGCGAACGCCTGGTCGGCGGTGCCCGGCGGCGTTACCAGACGGGGCTGCGCCGGTCGCTGATCGCCATGCGCTCGCAGCGGTACTTCCGTCTGCTGGACTCCCTCGACGTGATAGCGGCCGAAACCCCCGGCGCCGCGACGGCCGAGGAACAGACACCGGTAACCATCGAGGCCGCATACAAGAAGGTCCGCAAGGCCCAGAAGGCCGCCGCGCAGGTTGACCGCGAGCACCCCGACGACCACCACCATCGCGATGAGGCGATTCACCGAATTCGCAAGCGCGCCAAGCGACTTCGTTACACCGCGTCCGCGACCGGGGAGTCCAAGGTGTCCGAGCAGGCCAAAGCGGTGCAGTCGCTGCTCGGGGATCATCAAGACAGCGTGGTCAGCCGCGAGCATCTGAGGCTGGAGGCCGACAGCGCGCTCGCCGCCGGCGAGGACACCTTCACCTACGGGCTGTTGTATCAGCGGGAGGCCGATCTGGCCGACCGGTGCCGCGCCGAACTCGATGACACGCTACGCAAACTCGCCAAAGCGGTGCGCAAAGCCGGTCATTAGAAAGAGCGGACGAGCTGGCAAAGCTACGTCTGGTGACGGCGCTTTGCTATCCGGTCCGGGAGCCGGGCGGGCCGCCGCCGAGAAGTCGCGGTTGCACCGCCCGATGAACGCAGCGAGCTGACCAGGTGAATCTTCGCGATTTTCCATGTGAGCAACCGCGCCGGCGCCTACGCTCTCAATCGACGAATCGGCCGCGCGGCAAACACGAACGTCACCGGGGGTAGCAGATGAGACTCGAAAATCGGTCGTTGGGCGGGAGCCAGGGCGGCGCAGACCTGTATGCCCAACAGCGACACCATGGATGCCGGCTTTTGACGGGGTAGCCGTGGACTTCTGGGCGCCTCCCGAGATCACTTCAGCGCTGATTCATTCAGGGCCGGGGCCCGGGTCGTTGCTCACCGCCGCCAACGCCTGGCGGCAGCTGGCGATCGAGCTAGGACAGGCGGCCGCTAGCTACGCCTCTATCGTGGCGGGCATTCCCTGGTATGGACCATCAGCGACGGCGATGACCGCATCCACGCTGCCCTATGTCGCCTGGATGCACACCACCTCACTGCAGGCAGCTCAGATGTCGACGGCGGCTGACGCCATGATCAGCGCGTTTGCCGTCACCCAGGCGGCTGTGGTGCATCCGAGCGTGGTCACCGCCAACCGCACGCTGCTGGCCCATCTGATCGCGACAAACGTCTTCGGCGTCAACTTCCCTGCCATCGCCGCCACCGAGGCCCAATACCTGCAGATGTGGGCGGCTAACACGACGGCCCTGCTCAGCTATCAGGCGACCAGCCGGCAGACCATGGCGATGCCGACGTTCAGCCCCCCATCGCCGATGACCACTCCGACCGCACCTGCGGTTCAAACGGCTGCAGTGGCCAGAGCGGCAGCCGCGCCTGCAGCCGCTGCCGATCCCGCGGCCCTCACCCTTCCCACGGATCCGATTTTCTCGAATCCCACCGTCTCGGCTTTGATAAACCAGGAGGCCAGCGTCGTTCAGAGCGGGTTCCCGTTTAACCTCATCAGTTCATTCACCGGCGGCCATGACTTCATGCCCGGGCAGTACCCGGACATTCTGGCCGCCACTCCCCGCAACCTCGCTATCGCGTACAACCTCACCGGCCCCGAGGCGGTGGGAGGGGCTCCCAACCTCTACGCTCCCGCCACGGCCGCCGCCGAGACCAGTGCAGTGGAGAGTTCCGTCACCGCTTCGCTGGGCGACGGAATGTATGTCGGCAACCTTGTGGTCCCGCCTTCGGCGGTCACCTCCCCGATCCAGCTGGCTGCCGCACAGGCGCCGTTGGTGGCAACAACAGCCGAGGGCACTCCACTGATCCCGATGTTCGTCCCGCCGATGCCGCCGGGAGCACGCAAGGCCCAGCGGGACAGGCCCGACGAGAAGGGCTATGGACCGCCGATCCCGGGCACCATCATGCGGCCGCCTCCATCAGGCGGATGAGCGAAGGCCCATCGCGGCGGGTTCCTCTTCTAGACTTTTCCCATAACCGGTTTTTCTGTTTCGCAGCAGATCGGTGTCAGCCGAGGCTCGGGGAGGACGGACTGATGAAGCGGGCACTCATGGCCGCGTCGGCGGTGGCAACCGTCGTACTGACATCCCTGTGCGTTCCGCCGACACAAGCACACGCCGACGATCCATGCGCCGGCATCACCGATCCGGCTGCGCGCCAGGCTTGCATCGACCAACGCGATAACCCCTTGCGCAGATATCAAGGCAATTGCGATGCATCCCCCGTCTACGGACAGGAGGGCCAACTTTGTCGCGACTTTTGGGTCCGCGAGTCCGCGCCCCAGGATTCTGCCCCTTTCGCATAACCGGCCCTCCAGTGGAGCATTGCGGACGGATGCCGCTGCCCGCCAGCTGGATGCGCGGGCTTAAGGCTTAACACGGACGAGTTGGCCTGTAAGCCGGATTCTGTTCCCCGCCGCCGCGCATAGGCAACGGCAGCGGGGCGGCGACCATCCATCTGGACACACCGTCACCGGGTGCCTCGAGCGGCCTACCCGCAGGCTCGGGCGAGCAGCCCTCAAACGCCTGCGCGGCCGCACTTTCGTGCGGCCTTCTTGGCCTTGCTTCGGGTGGGGTTTGCCGAGCCATCCCGGTCACCCGGGATGCTGGTGCGCTCTTACCGCACCGTTTCACCCTTACCACCGCGGGGTGGCGGTCTGTTTTCTGTGGCACTTTCCCGCGAGTCACCTCGGATTGCCGTTAGCAATCACCCTGCTCTGTGAAGTCCGGACTTTCCTCGAACCGCCTAGCGGCGGCCCGCGGCCGCCCGGCCAACTCGTCCGCGACGATCCACGGTACTACCTGCGCGATGTCGAGGCCAGCAACCGTTTACCGTGGAATCGGATCACCAATCGGAAGGACGCGGATGTCCCGGTGGAAGAAGCGCGTGGACGCCGGCGCCTGGGAGACGATCGCGACCGAGGTCGCCGAGCACGGCGGGGCGCTGCTGCCACGGCTGGTCACACCCGGCGAAGCGGCCCGGCTGCGCAAGCTCTACGCCGACGACGAATTGTTTCGGTCGACCATCGACATGGCCCCCAAACGCTATGGCGCCGGGCAATACCGCTATTTCCGCGCGCCCTACCCCGAACCGATCGAACAGCTCAAGCAGGCACTCTATCCGCGGCTACTGCCGATAGCCCGCGATTGGTGGGGCAAGCTCGGTCGGCACGCACCGTGGCCGGACAGTCTGGACGATTGGCTGGCCACCTGCCACGCCGCCGGCCAGACCAGATCCACCGCCCTGATGCTGAAATACGGTGCCGGCGACTGGAATGCCTTGCACCGAGATCTCTACGGCGACTTGATGTTCCCGCTACAGGTGGTGATCAACCTGAGCGACCCCGACACCGATTACACCGGCGGCGAATTCCTGCTCGTCGAACAGCGGTTGCGGGCTCAATCCCGCGGCACGGCAACGCAACTGCCGCAGGGACACGGCTACGTCTTCACCACCCGGGAACGGCCGGTACCCTCGGCCCGCGGCTGGTCCGCGGCGCCGGTACGCCATGGCCTGTCGGTCGTTCGTTCCGGTCAGCGCTATGCGATGGGACTGATCTTCCACGACGCGGCGTAACCGCGGGCTAGCCGACTCGTCGTAACGCGATGATGTTGTCGGCCATGGTCCCGACTTCCCCGTTCGGACCGACCATTTCGCGGTGTGCGGCCTCGGTTCGCAGCCGCGTCCACTGCGTCGCCTCCAGCTGTAGCGACGCCAGGACCTCGTCGATACCGGCGAAGTGGTGATCATCATGGCACGCCCATGGCGGTGCTGCCCCATGGTCGACGATCAACAGCACACCACCGTGATTTACCCGGCTGGCCGCCCGTCGCAGCACGGTTTCCCGGTCGAGTCGGGCCGGCGAATGGAAATACTGGGCCGAGATCAAGTCGAACATCCCTGGCGGGAAGCTCTCGTTGAGGTCATGCCGCTGAAAGTCGATGTGTGCGAGCAGGTTCCGGGCCGATGCCGCCTCGGTGGCGCGTTGCAATGCGGTGGCCGAGACGTCGACGGCCACCACCTCCCAGCCGTGCTCGGCCAGCCACAGCGCATCGGCGCCCTCGCCGCAGCCCAGGTCCAGAGCCCGGCCCGTCGGCAGGCCGGCTGCCACCTCGACAAGTCGGGGATTGACCCGTCCGCTCCACGCCCGCTCTACCGAGCGGTAGCGCTCCTCCCAGAACTGCTGGGCATCATCGGATTTGCAAGAACTGTCCACACCGCGAGCTTGCCTACCGCATGCACGTTTTGCCAAGCTGAATTGCCATGCAGGCAAAAACCGCTCCCGATATCGACCTCCAGGTGCGCCGGCGACTCCGGGAACTGCGCGCGCAGCGTGCCATGACCCTGCAAGAGGTCGGCGAGCGCGCCGGAATCGACGTTTCGACACTCAGCCGCCTCGAATCCGGGAAACGCCGGTTGGCATTGGATCACCTGCCACGGCTGGCACGTGCCCTGTCAGTCAGCACCGACGTCCCCGGGGGGCAATGGTCTGAGCCGGATCAACTGTGCAGGTGAAGCCGCTCGCCGTGCGGTCCGAAGATCACGATGGCTTCGACCGGCTCGCGGACCACCCCGAACCAGTGCGGCGTCCACGTCGAGAACTCGACGGCTTGGCCCGGGCCGATGGTGAAGTCGCGCTCGCCCAGGATCAGCCGCATCCGGCCGGCAAGCACATACATCCAGTCCTGCCCCTCGTGTACCGGCAGGTCGGTGGGCGGGGTGCGGCGCCGCGCGCTGACCCGGATCTTGAAGGCGTGCAGTCCGCTGGCGGGGCCCTGGCGGGTCAGCGGCCAATAGGTGACGCCGTGGTGGGTGTGCGCGGTGCCGCGCACCCGCGGGTCTTGCGTCGGCGCCGCCTGCAACAGCTCGTCGGTGCTGACTGACAGGGCACGTGCCAGCCGTGGCAGGTGATCCAATGCCAACCGGCGTTTCCCGGATTCGAGG
>NZ_LZKU01000203.1 GCF_001672975.1 Mycobacterium sp. 1465703.0 | reverse complement strand
CTCGACTGACAACCGGGAAACGATCATGACCACTCTGCCTGCGGCACGCACCTACAACCAAAGCCATGTCATGCGCCCGCACACCGGCGCGCGCCGCATCAGCATCTACTGGACGTGGAGCTATCCGTGGGAATCCCAACGCGATGTTGCCGCGTTGGACAACCGCTTCTCGACCATCACCGAAGTGCGCCGCGCGGCGTGGCCCCACTACGAGGGCCCCAACTGGGACGAGGCGCACTTCTTGCAGGGCATCGCGGGCACGTTGGAACTTTTCCACCGCTCGACCCTGGCGTTCCAGGCATTGGCGAGCGAAGCGACCGGCCATCCCGTCGCCGTGTTCCAGCGCATCGACCAGGCCGGCTACCAGCAGTTGATCGACGAACGAATACTGGCCGACACCGACACCCTGATGGTGTTCGGGCTCGACCATCTCGTCGGCCAGGAGGAGGCGCGGGCCGAGGAAATCGCCGCCCTTCGCGAGTGGCTGAAACGCGAAGGCACCTGCCTGCTGCTGGCGCCACACCACGACGTCGGCTTCACCGACGACCCGGCCCAACGTCAGGTCGAGTACCTGCACCACGGGGACCCGTTGGTGCCGCGGCAGCAACGATTCACGGCATACACGCGCTCGCTGATGAAGGCGCTCGACGTTCCCGTGCACAACACGTGGGGATTGCGTCCCGCTCTGGTGGAGGGAACCGACGAGATCGCGCCGCTGACCGGCTTTCGAGATCTGGACGCGCCGGGGCTGCTGAACAACGTCACGACGCTGAACTTTCACCCGCATCTGCCGCACTACGAGATCACCGCTCCGGAGAGCGATCTACTGCGGGTGCTCGGCAGACAACGCGTGGACCCGAAACGGCCCCACCCCTTTACTGCGGCGGGCAACAGCGAATTCAACGCCCTGATCTGGATGCCGCCGGCCGCCGAACGAGCCGGTGACATCGTGCTTGTCGACTCCACGAACTTCACCACGCTGTTCGGCGGAACGGACAGCCTGAAAAACTTCTGGCACAACCTGGCGACGATGAAGTGATGGATTCGGAGTTCACGGCGCCGTCGCCCTGAGGGCTGGCGCCCGGCGTCGCCGCGAACTGCCGCAACATGAGTCGGGGTGGCGGGATTTGAACCCACGGCCTCTTCGTCCCGAACGACGACGACTAGGCAATATGGCTGTCGTGGGCTAGTTGTGGAAATCCACGCGTACTAGCTGCTAAGCAGCACCGTCCCGCCAACACCCAACACTTATTAGCGATGGCCGTTTCAAGAGAAAACGTACCCGTCTGCGTATCCGTTGAGGACCGGACCGCTGGTCCGCGTGGGGAATAGCCGGGCGGGCCATCCGGGTCACTTTTTACAAATCCCGGTGTGAATACTCCGTTGAGGCATACGCTCCGACCGACGACTGGGCAACGTCACGGAACACACAACTTTCCGATTGGGAGGTTTGGCGCATGTTGGTCCGGGCTGCCTTGATCGGTGTTGCCATCACCATGGCCGCTATCGGCCTACCCTCATCGGCTAACGCGGTTGCATTTCCAGGGGCACCTGATCGCGTTCTGACGGCGCGGCTGCCGTTCCCACAATCGCCATGCGACTACAGGAGCAAGAGGACGGGTGAATGCGTCGAGGGAGTCGACGACAACCCAGTTGGCGCAACCGCCGAGTGTGGAGACGGGCTCTATTCCCACAGTGTGACCCGGAGTGGTACGTGCTCCCACCACGACGGTGTAGCAGAGTGGTGTCCCTGCGATTCGTCGCACTCCACACTCGCGGGTGCGGCTGCGCAGCCAGCCGACGCCGACACCTACTTCCTCGGCCTGGTATCTCAAATTCCGGGCATGATCATTCGCGATCCTGTGCTAATGACTGGCACTGCTCGCGAACTTTGTGTCCACCTACTGAATGGCGACGAAAGCAGAGACCTCGCCATCACAACGACGATGCAGAACACAGTCAACGGAACACTCGGGGCGGCCACTGCAATGGTCGACGCGGCTATAAGCGCCTACTGTCCAGACTTCGGCGGCTGACGGAGGCTTGCGTCGCTTAGCGCGTGGAGCATGAGGAAACATTTGGAACGAACCCGCGAATCGACGGATTCTCGGACGGCGGTTCCGGTCAATTCCAGTTACGCCCACGTATGCGTTGCGCCGCAGTAGCTTTCGTGCCGCAGGCAACCTAGTGGATCCGGTCTATTCCGGGTGGTTCGCGGTCATTATCGGTGAATAAGCGATGGGCAATCCCTGGCTCTAGCCGGAAGCCAAAGCGGCGACTCCGCCAGCTATTTTGCCCGTGACTTCCCCAAAGGGCTCGACGCCGCGGACATTATGCAGATGAATCCCCGGAAGACTGCGGGGGCGCGTAGGCGGAGTCATCATCAGTCGGCGTGCCGGCGGATCGTCACGGATCTCGTACACGCCGCGCTGCTGCGCGCTCTGCGCCGCGACGCACTCGCATAGCGTTGCTATTCCAGAGCCGACGCATTCGAGGCCATGAAAATGGCAATTCGTCGTTCCCGTATGGCCAGCACGCCGAAAGGTACCTGATGAATATCTCTGCGCGCTCTCTACGCTGATTGATGTCGTGAACGTCGTGTATTTCAGAGCGAATCGCGGGGTCTAAAATTGGGGTATCAACGACCACGGCATCTACATAGGCAAAGTCGACAATTAGCACCTTATGTAGGTAACCGCCCGCTGGACTGATCCGGGCAAGTCGTCCGGTGTCGCTATGATCGGTTAGTTCTATTAATTGACGTTCCGAAGCCGCAGATAAATGGGCCTCTATCTGATGACCATCGTATCCAAGCCTTTGCAATAATTCATAGACATGTGTAACTTCGACAAACCCTTCGGCTTCCCGTTCGCCCATTGCTTGAATCGCGGCAAGCAACATTGGCGACAAGAAATGCTCCTTGCCGTCGCTCTTTGAGATAGAAAACAAATTTGGAACGGGCGAAGTGCTAGGATCGTAATATCGGTAATCCCCATACAATATGGCACGCGTAAATTCGTGTATGGGTATTATGTATTGTTGACCATCTCGATGCGCCCGTAGAATACGCTCAGTCTGCACATAGCCGCTGCCCACAAAAGTAGAAATAAAATCAAGTGCACGGCGTGTGTTACCCGAACTGAGATTGTCAACGAGCTGAATCAGATCATCGTTGGTCTCAAAAGCTTTCAATAACACATCGATATATACGAGGAGGCTGTCCGAGTCAAGCGTCAAACCTTCGGGGAAACCTGGCAATCGACCAAATTCCACAAGTTGCTTACGTGCAAAACGTAGGCGCTTCAAAATCACAAGATCACTTCGTGGTGGTGATACTGTGAATACCCGGGGTTGATATGCCGCAAGTGCTCCCGACCGCCGCGATGCATGGAAAGTATCAGGCCTTAGAGACATGAATACTGCCACCGGCCATGTGTCCGCCAAAGACTGGCCGGCAATGAAAATCTGCTCTTGAAAACCTGGCAGATGCTGGTCCACGTTGTCGAGGGCGATTACGAAATTTATGCCGCGAGACCCTTGCAGAAAGCGCAGCGAGCGTCTCGCATGCTCGTAACCGTCTGAAACGTGTTCTGAAAGCATGTCGATTTCACGGCGTCGATACTCCGGCGGGTCTTCTTGTTCGAGCGTACCGAAGATCCCACGCTTAAAGGTATTAATTTCGCGATTATAAACAGAACGTACGAAGTTGCGATCTGTGGTCTCGATGTTTAAAGACGATCTGAGCGTTTCGGTTATTGAAGAAACTATATGTTGAGGAACGTCATCTACTAAACCAGAGTGCTGAAGAAAATCGACATAGAATATGATTGTTTTATCGAGCAGGTCGGTTGCGTCGACACGAAATAGATGTTTAAGAAAGATGCTTTTGCCAACTCCCACATCGCCGAGCAAAACGATTGGCCTTTTGACAATTGCGCTAGCTATCAGGTCATCTTTGATATGCGGATTCGGGCCTTCTTTTTCGCGCGCACTTTCGATGTTGGCTTGCTGACTCAGTACTGTGTAACGAGACCTCAATATCTCCTTGCTTACAACCGCATATTGAGAAAGCGCCCCGCTTGAACAATAGCATTCAGTAAGAAACTCGTCTGTGATTGACTCTTCGCGGACAATATCCTGGATAAATAGATCTCCGAGTATTCGAAGATCTGTTTCCATGTCAGATCCAACCCGGAAGCCTGGATACTCATGTATGCGACTGGATAAGGGAGCGGGCGGCGGTGGAGCAGTAGAGCCCAATTGCAAGACTCTGGTTAAGTCGCCACGGATTAAACCGTCTCGTGAGAAATAGTCCCAGAAGCGCGGGAAGTCGTTATAAATATCATCCAGCGAGTTGTAATAAATTGCCTTCCCATCGGTAGGTTTTCGCCCATCGGAGCGGCTTCCTAGAAATCCCAGGAACTGATGTCCGTTGGCAAGGATCGCAGGACCGATTCCCGAAGTCTGGCAGTAGTCGAGTACCTGGTCGACTGCCTTCTCGTTGCTGATGTTGTAAGTACGTACCGTAGCGAGATCAAGCAACCCGCTTTCCACTCCCGCTGGAACGTCGAATGTCCTCGCCGTGCGCTTAGCCTCCACCACAGCGCGTCTCTCGGGGTTGCCAAGCACATAATCGAGGTACTCGCCGTCCACATGTTCTTCGCAGGCGATCTCATCTGGCGACCATCCCAGTACGTCTTTGAGTACAGCGTCAATCAGGCGTAGTCGAGTGGTCGCCTCGTTGCCGTCGAATCCCCTGGTGGACTCCGCGAGCGCCAGCAACGTGTCTTTCGCTTGCTCATACGTAGTCACGGATGTATCCGATGCACTCGGGGTTGGGAGCCACCCCAGCATTCTCACACTGGGCTGGTCTGGGGGAACGTATTTCCGCGATCCGTGCCAGTCAAGTGATTGGTCGACTTTGCACGCTGAGCGTCCCTGCGCGTCTGGCATGTTGTTCGGCCTGAGGCAGGATCTGTCTCAGTACTTTAGATCTGAGACGACATCACCGGGATCGATTGTAGCCAGCAAACTACCAGCTCATCGAGTCTCAAATCATGCCTCAAAATTAGAGTTGCATATTGCTGACTTTTGCGACGTTTGAGACGCTGGATGGCATGGTCTCCATCGAAGCCCCCACCGGTACCGGCGAACATCTCGGCTACGCCCGAGTCAGCACCGGACACCAATCCCTCGACCAACAGATCGACGCGCTTGTCCAAGCAGGCGTGAACGGCGAGCGGATCTATAGCGACACACTCTCTGGAACCTCCACCCGCGAGCAGCGACCGGGACTCGCCCAGCTCCTGGACTACGCTCGCCGCGGGGACGCCATCGTCGTGGTCGGAATCGACCGGCTCGGCAGGAACGCAGCCGAAGTGATGACCACCATCCGCGATCTGAGCCAGAAGGGCATAGTTCTGCGCTCACTCCGTGAGGGCATCGATACGTCTAACGCAGCGGGGCGCATGGTGGCCGGAGTCCTTGCGAGCCTCGCCGAATTGGAACTAGAACTCGGTCGCGAGCGACGGGCGGCGGCACGAGAGGCACGTCGGACGCGAGGCCAGCACATCGGACGCCCAAAGGCACTCGACGCGGAGAAAACGGGTCTCGCGCAGCGCATGCACGCCAGCGGTGAGTCGGCGAGCACAATTGCTACGACGCTGGGTGTGAGTCGTGCGACCGTCTACCGCGCGCTAGCCGAGGACGACGGCGATGCCAATTGAACCAAGAGCGGCCCGCTCCGCTCCGCTTGTCACCTTGTCGCTGCTGCCATGTCGGTGGTGCCGGGCGACGGTAATTGGGGTGTACGCATGGTGAGGTGGCCGATCTAGTCCGCCTTCGTCCGCTGCCCGGACGCCTTCTCATCGTCGACTAGCTTCTCTCGATAGAAGACGAAGACTTCCTTCCAGAACCAATGGGGTCGGGTGCCCACTACATGCATTAGGACCGGGCTTTGATCCAGAAGGTAGCGTGAAAATCGCTCGAAGTCTCCTCTGGATTCGGTGGCGGGATGAAGGCGCGTTGTAAGAAGCCCATCTTCTAGTACGTCGGCGAACATCTCGGCCAGCAGTTCGGCGCTCGACCGTAGTTCCGCATCAAGCTTCCTCCAGTCAGCCCCGTTGAAGAAACAAGGCTGAAACGCGGGCTCCTCAAGCAGATATCGCAGCACGTTATGGAATGAGTCGAAGATCCCGCGCAGCTCTGACGAACCTGCAACCTTGTTCGCTTGCTCGGTCTGCTTCGCAAGGTACCGAATCTGCCATCCCGCGAAGGCGGCTGCGACGATGGCCGGCGCAGCGGCGACGATTGCCGCGACAACTGTTTCGTTCAAATTTCGTTCCTTCGCTGCTGACGATAATCTCGATCACGACGCGCGACCAGACAAGAAGATGGCTTCGGCCATGATGGGACTGCTGGCGTGGGTGGCAGACCAACGTTAAGACCTGAGGGCCCTCGACGCAGCGGTTGGCTGGCGCAATCCACCGCTCACGCTAGACCGAGTTCCTTCAACAACGCCCACTCGGCTTCGAAAGGCTTCTTCCGTTTCGGCCTAACCTTCTGCGTGTAGCGCCGAATCGGCGCGTCCATGGGCTGGCCGGAGCGCCAGCGACGGTAGTGCGTCGTGCACCAGCCCCGTGAGTGCGCTCGCCTTCCGCATTCAACCTGTCTGCAGCGGCTCATGGTTCCCTGATCCTTTCTCGATACCTTTGCCTGGGGGAGGTCCCCACAGCGCCACGCGGCGGACACTCTCGGCAACTCACGCCGTCTCTCTCCGGCAATTTTCAGTCGTGCCATGCAAATTGGTAGTCGTCGCTTTCGCAGCTATCGCTGGTAACAGGGCGTACAGCCGGAGGGAAGCCCCTGGTCACGTCGCTACTGGCGCTGCAACCTCTAGTCCCGTATCGGTGGGTAACAGGTTGTCACGCGACAGCCTCGCCTTAGGTGTCGGCGAACGCGTTAACTGCTCGCAAAGCACGGTTTTGACTGCACTTCAGCGTGCTGCGGGCTTCCCGCACTGTGGGTTTGACGCGGTAGAACTCGCGCAGCCTAGCCGCGTCTTCAGCTAACTGTCTTGGATTATTCTGCGTGTGAGACTTATCGATTGAGACGACCTGGGCGCTGTGGAACTCGTACTCTATCGCTTCGTCGCTGGAGATCAGCTCGAAAGTGCCTATGGCAGGCTTGGTTTCACTGGGATAGTGCTTTCGCACGCCGCCATAGCGGTCCTTATACACCTGCAATCTTGCTTTGCCGCCCTCGCCGGGCGTGAATTGCCGCTCCGCGGTGACGCGAATCGCCAGGCCATCTGTGGCCCGCATCTTTGCGGCTGTACCTGTTGGGCCGAAGTTTCGGGAGTCGGCATTCTTCGCCAGATGATCGACCACTAGAACGCTTGCGCCGTTACGGGTTAGCGGTTTAATCACATCCGCGTGCACCGTGGTGAAGTCATCCGCGCTGTTGCTGTTAGCTCGGTACAGCGGAAGGATCTCACCGAGTGAGTCCAACACGACCACATCGGGTTTGATCACGAGTTGATCTTGGACGACCTCTTGCAGATCCAGCCGGTCTCCTGGCTCTGACAGCCTGAAAAGCCCGGAATCTTCGAGAATTTCGGTGTCAACGCCGAGCTTCATGAGATTACCGATCAAAGCCGGAGCACCGTTGTGGTCCAGATCGATGATGGTCGCTGTACCGCCCTGCTTCAGTACCGACGTTACAGCGGCCAGGCATAGCCAGGTCTTTCCGCTCTCGGTGTCGCCGTAGATCAGATTGAACGAACTTGAGTAGAAAAGGCAGAAATCATCTGAGAACGGCAGTACATCGGGCGTCGGGTGTTGTAGCCCGTCGCGGAGCAGTTGGTGAACGTTGACATAGAGCTTGCGGGTCACGAGGTGTTACTGGCTTTCTCTGGAAGTACGGGTTGCGACGATGGGTAGCGGTCTGACCTGCGCGTATGTGCACGCACGGAGAGGCGTTACGGTCGGGTGCGTCACTAGACACCACCGCGAGCGGTCGAGGCTTCTTGTGCGGCCATCCATGCGAGAACGTCGGCACGCCAGTAGCGGACGTAGCGGCCACATTTCCAGCTCTTCGGGCCGATTCCGTTGGCGCGATACCAGCGGTAGGTGGCGACACTGTGGCCACTCAGGGCGGCAGCGTCGTTGATACTGAGCAGTTCGTCGTCGTGCTTTGTGCTAGGCATTGTTCTCCATAGGGCGCGATAGCTGTTGTTGACCAGCTACTTTCAACTGTCTTCCTTAATTGGATCACGGCCCGTTCGACGTATACCGGGAAAATTTGCGTGGCGCTCCGAGCGTGAAATCCCCCGTCGCACAGTCGGACGCGTACCTTACGATCCGAGCCATGGAGCAACCAAGAGGGCAGCGTCAAGGCGTAGAGAACCTGTGGGTCAGCAGGTCTGGGCAGCGGACGAAGCTCTACAACAAGGGCATGCAGTACCGCGCACGCTACGTCGACAGCAGCGGCAAAGAGCACACCCGGCGATTCAGGTACAAGGCCGAAGCCAACGAGTGGCTCAAGCAGATCACGCGTGGTGGCATGGACATCGCTCCGCCAGTCAGCGGGGAATGGACTGTAGCGCAGCAATTCTCGCGCTGGATTCGCAAGGCGGACATCGCAGAGACGACGAGGGCTACACGCCAGCACACCTGGCGGGCGCACGTCGCTGACAAGTGGGGCGACTTGCAGGTGACAAAGGTTTTGCCTCCTGACATCAAAGCATGGGTAGCTGACTTGGTTGATGCGCGGCTAGGTGTACCGACCATCGAGAATGCGCTCGGCGTGCTGCGGATGGTACTCAAGGACTCAGTGGACGATGGGAGGTTAATCCGCAACCCATGCGATGGGATCAACGCGCCCAGGCGTCAGCACAGGTCACGGGCTTACCTGACCCATCAGCAGGTGGAGGAATTGGCGCTCGCCGCCGGAGAGAATCACGGGTTAGTGATCCGCCTCCTGGCCTACACGGGCCTGCGCTGGGGTGAACTTGCGGCGCTCTCCGTCGGTTCAGTCGACATGCTTCGCCGCCGCTTGCAGATCACTCAAGCAGTGGCCGAGGCCGATGGCCGCCTGAACTGGAAGTCGCCCAAGGACCACGAGCGCCGCTCAGTGCCTTTTCCGCTTTTCTTGGTGGGTGACCTGGGCGAGCACATGCTGGGCAAGGGCCGAGAGGATCTGCTCTTCGCGTCGTCCAACGGTGGCGCGCTCCGCGTTTCCCACTGGCGGCCACGCGTCTTCAATGTCGCCAGGGATTCGCCGAAGGAGTTCCCGAAGGTGACACCGAACGACCTGCGGCACACAGCCGCCAGCTTGGCGGTGTCGGCGGGTGGCAACGTCCTAGCGCTCGCGAGGATGCTCGGCCACGAAGACCCGAGCCTCACACTGCGGACGTACGCAGACCTGTTTGACTCCGACCTAGATGCACTGGCTGATGTGCTGGACCAGCACCGCACGGCGGCGCTCCAACCCTCAACTGCCAACAGCAACAGTGAAACTGACGAGAAAAACGTACCGAGTACGCTGCAGCAAACTGCCTAGTGACCTCGTTGAGCCTGCTACCAGGCTCTTTGAGTCGGGGTGGCGGGATTCGAACCCACGGCCTCTTCGTCCCGAACGAAGCGCGCTACCAAGCTGCGCCACACCCCGCTTGAAGCTCCGACAGCCTATCGCACCGGGCCATCGGCTGGCCAAACCGCGGTGCCCGACGTCACTGCCAGGAGCAATGTTCGAGCTCGACCGGGGTCTGGCCGTCAGCGCACCGATGCTGTTGGCTGCGAACGGCTCAGGTCACTGACCGCGTCCCGGTCGCCCATCGGGGTGGCGATCAGCGTCAGCAGGGTCGCCTCCGGCCGGCAGCAGAAGCGCACCGGCGCGAATGGCGAGGTGCCCATCCCGGCGGAGACATGCAACTGCATGTTCGCGCCCCAGCGGGACGGTCCCTTCGCGCGCGAGCGGTCCAGACCGCAGTTGGTCACCAGCGCACCGTAGAACGGCAAGCACACCTGACCGCCGTGGGTGTGTCCGGCCATCACCAGCTGATAGCCGTCGGCGGCGAACCGGTCCAGCACCCTGGGCTCGGGCGAATGCGTCAGCCCCAGCCGCAGATTGGCCGCCGGACTGGCCGGCCCGGCGATGGTGTCGTAGCGGTCCCGGTCGATGTGTGGGTCGTCCACACCCGCGGCCGCGACGTGCAGACCGGCGACTTCGAACTCGCGCCGGGTGTGGGTGAGGTCGAGCCAGCCGCGCTCGGTGAACGCCGCCCGTAGGTCCTGCCAGGGCAGCGGTTCACCGCGGACCCGGTGCGACGGGTTGGTGACGTAGTTCAGCGGGTTCTTCAGCCGCGGCCCGAAGTAGTCGTTGCTGCCGAACACGAAGACACCCGGTCGTGAGAGCAGATCGCCCAGTGCCTGGATGACCGACGGCACGGCTTTGGGGTGGGCCAGATTGTCACCGGTGTTGACCACCAGATCCGGTTCCCAGCCGGCCAGCTCGCGCAGCCATGCCTGTTTGCGGCGCTGGCCGGGCGTCATATGGAGATCGCTGACATGCAGCACCCGCAGCGGCGTGGAGCCGGGACTCAACACGGGCATGGTGATCTCGCGCAGGACGAATGCGTTGCGCTCGACGACCGCGGCATAGCCGAGGCCGGCGACGCTGGTACCGACCGCGGCTGCGCCGGCACGTATCAGGGCGGGCAAAACATCAGCCATGTTGGCAGCCTACTGCCGGTCGCGGACTGGCAGCATATCTCTTGGGTCACGACCCCTTACGGGGGCGGCTCACCGGGCGGCGGCGGCGGACCACCCGCCGGCGGCGGTGGGGGCGCCAGCAGTGGAATGGTGATCGGCGGCAGACCGGGAATCTCGACGACCTGCGAGCCGACCGGCGGCGGTGCACCTGCCGGTGGCGGCGGCGGGGCAGGCGGGATGCCGTTGCTGACTTGGATGGTGATGATCGAGCCGGGAATCGTTGCGCCGCTCGGTGTTGTTCCGACCACCTCGCCCTGTTTCGCGCTGCTGTTGACAAAGTTGTTCTGGTCGGCGACCTGGAAGCCCGCTTCCTTGATACGTTGCCGTGCCGCATCGATATCCAGGCCGGCGACGCTGGGGACCCGCGAACCGGGTGAGCCGTCGACGTAACGAGGATCGGTGGGCGGCAACTGCACCGGCCCGAAGTTGTTGGCAATGGGCTTCATCGCGGTGAACCACGTGCGCGCCGGCTCATTACCGCCGTACAGGTCGCCCTCGCCACAGTGGCGCAACGGGGCCGAGCACAAGTCGGTGGGGTTGGTGGAGTCGTCGTAGATGTAGTTGGCCGCCGCGTAGTGGTTGGTAAAGCCCACGAAGCCCGAGGAGCGGTGCGCCTCGGTGGTGCCCGTCTTACCGGACATCGGTAGATCCCAGCCCGCCGCACCGGCCGACCCGGCCGCCGTCCCACCGCCCAACGCGTCCTTGCTCATCGCGTTCGCCATGGTGTTCGCCAGGCCGTCGGGCACCACCTGATCGCAGGTCTCGGTCGTCACCGCGACCTCATTGCCCTTGCGGTCGACCAGCTTGTCGATCGGGTTGGGCGGGCACCAGGTGCCTCCTGAGGCGAGGGTGGCCGCCACGTTGGACAACTCCAGCGCGTTGACCTGGATGGGACCGAGGGTGAACGAGCCGATGTTTTGCCGCTTGACGAAATCGGCCAGGCTCTCATTGCTGTCGGGGTTATACGTGCGGGCCGTGCCGGGATCGGCATAGGACCGCAGGCCGAGTTTTATCGCCATGTCGACAGTGCGGGTCACGCCGACCTGCTGGATCAGTTTGGCGAAGGCGGTGTTGGGTGAGGTGGCCAGCGCGTCGGTCACGTTCATCGACCCGCGGTAGTTACCGGCGTTGACCACACACCAGGTGTCCTTGGGGCAGCCCTTGGCCCCGCCGCTACCCATGCCCTTGGCCTGAAACCGGCCGGGCACCTCAAGGGTGGCGTTGATGCCCATCCCCATATCCAGTGCCGCGGCGGTGGTGAAGATCTTGAAGACGGATCCCGCGCCGTCGCCGACCAGCGAGAAGGGCTGCGGGCGCATGGTTTGACCGGCGTCGATGTCCAGGCCGTAGGTGCGATTACTGGCCATCGCCATCACCCGGTGCGACGTCTTGCCGGGCTGGATCACGCTCATCACGCTCGAGATGCCCGGAAGTGTCGGGCTGGCGAACTTGTCGATGGCGGCCTTGACCGGGATCTGCACGTCGGGGTCCAGCGTGGTCTTGATCAGGTAGCCGCCCCGGGCCACCTGTTCCTTGCTGATGCCGGCCCGGGAGAGGTACTCCTGCACGTAGTCGCAGAAGAAAGCCCGATCGCCGGCCGCGATGCAGCCGCGGGGTAACTCATTGGGCTGCGGCAGGATTCCCAGCGGCGCGGCCTTGGCGGCACGCAGCGCGTCGGCCTCTTGCGGGATGTTCTCGATCATGGTGTCCAGCACCAAGTTTCGCCGTGCCAGCGCGCCATCGGGGTTGATGTACGGGTTGAGTGCACTGGTTGACTGCACCATGCCCGCCAGCAGCGCCGCCTGCTGCCAGTTCAAGTCGGACGCGTTGATGCCGAAGTAGGTCTGGGCGGCGTCCTGCACGCCAAACGAGCCGTTGCCGAACGACACCAGGTTCAAATACCGGGTAAGGATCTCGGGCTTGGTGAACGTCTTGTCCAGCGTCAGGGCCATGCGGATCTCGCGCAGCTTGCGGGCCGGAGTGGTTTCCACGGCCGCGCGCTTCTCGGCATCGGTCTTCGCGGTCACCAGCAATTGGTAGTTCTTGATGTATTGCTGCTCGATCGTCGAACCACCACGCGTGTCGACGTCGCCGCGGGCATAGCCCGCCAGCCCGGTCAGGGTGCCTTTCCAGTCCACCCCGTTGTGGTCGGCGAACCGCTTGTCCTCGATAGAGACGATCGCCAGCTTCATGGTGTTGGCGATCTTGTCGCTGGGCACCTCGAAGCGGCGCTGCGAATACAGCCAGGCGATGGTGTTGCCCTTGACGTCGACCATGGTCGACACGGCCGGCACCTCGCCCTCGAGAAGCTGAGCCGAGCCGTTGGCGACCACTTCGGAGGCCCGGTTGGAGACCAGCCCTATTCCACCGACGAAGGGAAACAGGAGCGCCGTGGCGACGACGCTGGCCAACAAACAAAGCCCCGCAAGCTTGAGGATCGTGAGCGCGGCCGGGGGGCGGTCTGACATGGGTACTACAGTAGCGGCCCTCAGTCACGCCGCCACGCTGCATGTTCGGCACAAAAATCGTGTCAATCGAAGGCCTGCTCCGCGTGCGGATAATTTACGGCCGCGTAAGTGCTCAGGCTGGGAACATGGTGTGCAAGATCACTTTCTCGCCTCTTGTCTGGTCCGAGACGGCACGCCCGTCCCAAAAAAAGCGTTATCGGACTGTTGCGCAATTGGCACCTGACCACCTAACTTAGACACACGGTGAGATTCAGGTAACACCGAAGGACATGGTGTGGCGTAGATCGCGAGGTCAGATCTGCACCCGAGGAGGGCGGCCGTGACGGGCGGCCGGTAGGGAAAGGGAACAGCTCGTGTCACCAATACGGCCGGCGGCGCGTAGGACAAACATTGCAGCCGCACAAGGTGTACTCCGCAGTGTCGATGCCGAAGAACGGATTGCCTGGGTCTCGAAAGCGCTGTGCCGGACCACCGATCCTGACGAGCTGTTTGTCCGTGGTGCCGCCCAGCGCAAGGCGGCAGTGATCTGCCGGCATTGCCCGGTGATGCAGGAGTGCGGAGCAGACGCACTGGACAACAAGGTCGAGTTTGGGGTTTGGGGCGGTATGACCGAGCGGCAACGCCGCGCCCTGCTCAAGCAGCACCCCGAGGTGGTGTCCTGGGCGGACTTCTTCGACAAGAGGCGTAGCCGCAGCGTCGTCTAAGCTGCAGGTCCGCCTCGTCTGCTGTTCGTCATTACATTTCTGTTACAGCAGGCGGAGCCGCAGGTAAGCCAACTGGCGGTTCCTCAGCGGGCCGCTGCCCGGCCCGCATCGTCACCGACGTGGCCGATGGGCCGGTTCCTCAGCGGGCCGCTGCCCGGCCCGCATCGTCACCGACCGAAGTGATCTGATCGGCGAGCGCGCGCAGCGCCTCCAAGTCCGACACATCGAACGGCAGCGACGGAACGCCGACGACCGGCACGTGCGGATTGGCTCCGGTGAATCGGGAAAGCAATCTGATCTCCCGCTTGGCCATCTGCGCCCGTTCAGCGTGAATCTTCAACACCGCCGAGGCCAGCGATGCCGCTTCGGAGTCGGCTTCCTGGTCCAGCATTTGGCTGCCGTCGATCGCCCGCTCGGCCGGCAATGAGCACAACGGCGGATGCGTGCGGTTCAACACCAGTCCGGCGAGCGGCATGCCTTCCTGGGACAGCCGGTCGACGAAGAAGGCCGCCTCGCGCAGCGCGTCGGGCTCAGCCGCTGACACCACAACGAACTGCGTGCCGCGCCTCTTCAGCAGCGCGTAGGTGCGATCGGCCTTCTCGCGAAAGCCCCCGAAGGTGGCATCCAGTGACTGCACGAACGCTGCGGCATCGGACAGCATCTGTGAACCGAGAATGGTGGACATCGCCTTCATCGCCAACCCCATTGCGCCGGTTACCAACCGCCCGATGCCCCGGCCTGGAGCCAGCAGCAGCCGCCACAATCGGCTGTCCATGAAGCTGCCCAGTCGCTTGGGCGCATCCAGGAAGTCCAATGCGTTGCGCGATGGCGGCGTGTCGACAACCACCAAGTCCCAGCGATCCTCCGCCAGCAACTGACCCAGCTTCTCCATCGCCATGTACTCCTGCGTACCGGCAAGTGAGCTGGCGACGGTCTGGTAGAACTGGTTGTCCAGAATCGCCTGTGCGCGACCGGGTCCCGAGTACTGCACCACCATTTCGTCGAAGGTGCGACGCATGTCGAGCATCATCGCGTGCAGCTCGCCGGGAACCTCTGCGGCCAGCGGGACGCGCTGCGGTGTGTTACCGAGGGCACTGACACCCAGTGCTTGTGCCAGGCGTTTGGCCGGGTCGATCGTCAAAACGCAGACGTTGCGCCCGTATTCGGCGGCCCGCAGCGCGATCGCCGCCGCGCTGGTGGTCTTGCCCACCCCGCCCGCACCGCAGCAGACCACTACACGATTGGTGGTATCGGCCAGGATTGCGGCCATATCAAGACGATTGGGTGTGGTGCTCATCGAACCCCCTGCTGTGCAAGTGATTCCGACAGCTCATAGAGGCTACCGAGGTCGACCCCGTCGGAAATGGCCGGCAGTTCCAGTCGCGCCACTTTCAGCGCATCGAGCTGTTGCGCGATCTCGGCGCGGGTAGCGACCACCGTCGCATGCTCAATGGTTTCGGTCAGCAGGCCCGCGAAGTCCTTGTCGCTCAATTTGATTCCGGACTTCTCCAATCCGGCTCGCACCGAGTCCGCATCGACGTGTCCCTCTGCGGCCTTGGCCAGGTCGGCCGGCTGCAGGTAAGAGGGAATGTTGCGGTTCACGATCACACTGCCGATCGGTAGCTGCATGTCGGCAAGCTCCTCGATCGCTTCCAGCGTTTCCTGGACCGGCAATGCCTCCAACAGGGTGACTAAGTGAATGGCGGTCTGCTCTGAGTGCAGCAACTTCACCACGCCGTCGGCCTGCGAATGCACCGGGCCACCCTTGGCCAAATCGGACACGGCTTTGGTGACATCCAGAAAGCGTGCGATCCGTCCGGTCGGCGGGGCGTCGACGACGATCGCGTCATAAACCGGAAGCCGGTTCTTGTCGACGCGTATCACCGTCTCTTTGATCTTGCCGGTCAGCAACACGTCGCGCAGACCGGGCGCGATCGTCGTCGCGAATTCGATCGCACCGATGCGGCGCATCGCTCGACCCGCAATGCCCAGGTTGTAGAACATATCGAGGTATTCCAGGAAGGCGGCCTCGATGTCGATTGCCAGGGCGTTGACCTGACCGCCGCGTTCGGCGGTCGCGATCTTCACCTCCTGATACGGCAGGGGCGGCACGTCGAAGAGTTGCGCAATCCCTTGGCGGCCCTCGACTTCCACCAGCAGGACCTTGCGACCGCCGGCGGCCAGCGTCAGTGCCAGCGCGGCCGCGATCGTCGACTTACCGGTACCGCCTTTGCCGGTCACAAAATGTAAACGCGCCTTCGTCAAGCGCGCCGGCCAGCCAACGGCGGTTCCGCCGCCCGATGTGGTTGCCACCTTCGCATGCTAGCCCGACCTGCCCTTGGGCTGGCCGGAGCGGTTCACCTCGGACCGATAAGCTCGCGGCATGAGCCAACCGACCGCATGGGAGTACGTCACGGTCCCGCTGCTGACGCACGCCACCAAACAGATCCTCGACCAGTGGGGTGCCGATGGCTGGGAGCTGGTGTCCGTGCTGCAGGGGCCGACCGGCGAGCAGCACGTCGCGTACCTGAAGCGTCCCAAGTGATCGGATGAGTGCTTCGGACCGGCTAGGGCAACTCGGCCTCACGCTTCCCGAGGTGGTCGCGCCGCTGGCCTCCTATGTACCCGCGGTCCGCACCGGCAACCTGGTCTACACCGCTGGGCAGTTACCCATGCAGGCCGGAAAGCTGATGGGCACCGGCAAGGTCGGCGCCGAGGTCAGCCCGGACGACGGCAAGGCGCTGGCGCGGATCTGTGCGCTCAACGCGCTGGCAGCCATTAATTCGCTGGTGGGCATCGACGCGGTGACCCAGGTGGTGAAGGTCGTCGGGTTCGTGGCGTCGGCCCCCGGGTTCAATGGTCAGCCGAGCATCATCAACGGGGCCTCCGATCTGCTCGCCGAGGTGTTCGGCGAGCAGGGTGCGCATGCGCGTTCGGCGGTCGGCGTCTCCGAGCTGCCACTGGACGCGCCGGTGGAAGTGGAGCTGATCGTCGAGGTCGGCTGACGTCCGTGACCGAGGCTGCCGAGCTGACCCATCCCGCATACGCCAAGTTGCGGGCGGTGACCGAGACCGCGTCGGTCCTGTTGGCCGAGAACCCCGGTTTGCTGACGCTGGAGGGCACCAACACCTGGGTGCTGCGCGGCCCGCGCAGCGACGAGCTGGTCATCGTCGATCCCGGCCCCGACGACGACGAGCACATCGCGCGGGTTGCCGCGCTGGGCCGTATCGCCTTGGTGTTGATAAGTCACCGGCACAGCGATCACACCGACGGCATCGACAAGCTGGTCGAACTGACCGGCGCGACGGTTCGCTCGGCGGGCAGCGGTTTTCTGCGCGGTCTCGGCGGCGAACTGACCGACGGCGAGGTGATCGATGCCGCCGGCCTCAAGATCAAGGTGATGGCGACGCCCGGCCACACCGCCGATTCGCTGTCCTTCCTGCTCGACGACGCCGTGATGACCGCCGACACCGTCCTGGGCCGCGGCACTGCCGTCCTCGATAAGGAGGACGGCAGTCTGACCGCTTACCTGGAATCGTTGCGGCGACTGCGCGGCCTGGGCCGGCGGACGGTGCTGCCCGGACACGGTCCGGATCTGGCCGATCTGGAAGGCGTCACGCAGGGCTATCTCGTGCATCGCCAGCAGCGTCTGGAGCAGGTGCGTTCCGCGTTGCGGGAGCTGGGGGAGGATGCCAGCGCCCGCCGGATCGTCGAACACGTTTATGTCGACGTCGACGAGAAGCTCTGGGATGCCGCCGAGTGGTCGGTGCAGGTGCAGCTGAACTATTTGCGCTCCGAGCCAACGGCCTAGCTGTTCACGGCAGTCACTATTGCCCCAGGCGTTCGGGGATTGGAAGTGCGGAGTGCTTCTGAAACGTGCTAGCGCCGGCGCTAGCACGTTTGAAACTCGCTTTATGGTTCCCCAGACGGTGCCAATGTGACTGTTGTGGCAACGCCGGCCGCGCAACCCGCCCGGGCTACGCCCGCGCTTACCTCGCTCGGGGTTTGATGCTCGCTCGGTTGCGCCCGGGCTACGCCCGCGCTTACCTCGCTCGGCGGGCCAGTCGCTCGGAATCCGAGATCAGCACGCTCTTGCCCTCCAGTCGGATCCAGCCGCGGTGGGCGAAGTCGGCCAGTGCCTTGTTCACCGTCTCGCGGGAAGCCCCAACCAGCTGCGCGATCTCTTCTTGCGTCAGATCGTGGGTGACCCGCATCGCGCCGCCCTCTTGGGTGCCGAACCGCTGGGCAAGCTGCAGCAGCTGCTTGGCCACCCGGCCGGGCACGTCGGTGAAGATGAGGTCGGCCAAGTTGTTGTTGGTGCGACGCAGCCGTCGGGCCAGCACCCGCAACAGCTGCTCGGCGATCTCGGGCCGGTCAGCGATCCACGCCCGCAGCGCATCCCGGTCCATCGACACCGCGCGCACCTCGGTGATGGTGGTGGCGCTGGAAGTCCGTGGACCCGGGTCGAAAATCGACAATTCGCCGAACATGTCCGATGGGCCCATGATCGTCAGCAGGTTCTCGCGTCCATCGGGTGAACGGCGACCGATCTTCACCTTCCCCGAGACGATGATGTACAGCCGGTCGCCAGGTTCCCCCTCGGCGAAGACCGTGTGTCCGCGGGGGAAGTCGACGGGTTGCAGCTGCTTGGTCAGTGCTGTGACTGCGCCGGGTTCAACCCCTTGGAAGATTCCTGCCCTTGCCAGGATCTCGTCCACGTTGCCTCTTCAACTTTCCCAAAAAATTAAATGTGATACGGGCAGGCTAACCCCTTGCTCGCGTGACGAGTCTAGAGGAACGCCATTGTGTCTAACGTGCCAACGCTACACACGATTGGCGTGTCGAGGTGCCTTAAACTGCGGATCGACATGCGAATGGCCGTGTATACGAGTCGGCAATGTCATCTCATCGCGGTCCACGAATCCGATCGCAAACGACGGCGCGGCGTGACGTGGTCCGGCGCTGCGCCCGTCCGGCGGGGCTTCGGATAGCTGCCGGGCCTCGCGGCGATGCAGGTATTCCAGCGCTTCCGGCATGCCTTCACAGGCCAGCGTGTGCATATCCACACCGCCTGCACGCTCGAGAAACTCGTCGACATCGGCTACTGCCAAGGGGCTGGGGGCAAGCTCGGATTCGAGCCGCCCAAGACCCAGCGCCGCCAGCATCAGCAGCGCCGGAACACCGGCCACCAGCAACCACGACACACGAAGAGTAAACATGGCCTGGAATCAACACGGGGTCTCAGTCAGATCACGAAATCAGTACTCTGTCGTACGTGACAGCGGCAAAGTCGTCCGGGCGTTCGAAATCAACATCGGCTCGCGCCGGCGGCGCCGATGCCCGACGCTGGTCCGAGGAGACCCGGGCCGGCTTGGTGCGCCGAGCGCGACGAATGAATCGTGCTCTGGCACAAGCGTTTCCGGACGCGCATTGCGAGCTCGACTTCACCACGCCGCTGGAACTGACGGTGGCTACCATCCTTTCGGCGCAGAGCACCGATAAACGGGTCAACCTGACAACGCCGGCTTTGTTCAAGCGTTATCCGTCGGCGCTGGATTATGCGCAGGCGGACCGCGACGAACTGGAAAACCTGATCCGGCCGACCGGTTTTTTCCGCAATAAGGCGACCTCGCTGATCGGCCTGGGCCAGGCTCTGGTCGAGCGGTTTCACGGTGAAGTGCCTTCGACCATGGCCGAACTGGTCGCCTTGCCCGGAGTCGGACGCAAAACGGCCAACGTCATTCTGGGGAACGCGTTCGGAATCCCCGGCATTACGGTCGACACCCATTTCGCCCGGCTGGTGCACAGATGGCGCTGGACCACGGAGAAGGATCCGGTCAAGATCGAGCACTCCGTCGGCGAGCTCATCGAACGACGTGAGTGGACCATGTTGAGCCACCGGGTGATCTTTCACGGCCGGCGGGTGTGCCACGCGCGCAAACCGGCCTGCGGCGTCTGCCTGATCGCCAAAGACTGCCCCTCGTTCGGTCTCGGCCCCACCGAAGCCGCGTTGGCGGCGCCTCTGGTGAAGGGCCCGGAAACCGAGCACCTGCTCGCCTTGGCCGGGCTGTAAGCCCGCTTCGACCGACCCTGCAATGCCGACGCTGACCCGGAAGGCCCGCTGGCACATTGCGATTCTCGCAGTGGTGGCGGCGCTGATCGCGGCGCTGGTCGCCCAGCTGCGCGATGACTCCTCCTCAACGTCGACGCCCGCGAGCAGCCAAACAGGGGCCGACCGGGAACACCGCGACGCTGATACCCCCGCCGCATTGTCAGGTCCGCGACAGCGTGCCGGCTTGCCGCCGTGTCCCGGCGCCGGAAGTAGCCCCGGCCCTGAGGCGCTGCGCGGTGTGACGGCCGAATGCGCCGCCGACGGTTCGGTTGTCGACGTCGCCCGCGCGGTGGCCGGGCGCCGGGTGGTCCTCAACTTGTGGGCATATTGGTGCGCGCCGTGCGCTGCCGAATTGCCCGCGATGGCCGAGTATCAACGTCGGGCCGGTTCGGACGTGATGGTGGTGACGGTGCATCAAGACGAGAACGAGACGGCCGCTCTGCTGCGACTGGCCGAGCTCGGTGTGCGCCTGCCGACCCTGCAAGATGGTCGTCGCCGGGTAGCGGCCGCGCTGCACGTGGTAAATGTGATGCCCGCGACGGTGGTGCTCCGGCCGGACGGTAGCGTTGCCCAGACGCTGCCACGAGCTTTCAACTCTGCCGACGAGATCGCGGCCGCGATCGGCAACGACAGGGGATAAGCGGAAAAATTGAACCGACTGGAGGGGCCGTGAGTTCTGGGGGTTCGCCCCTGCGGAATGGGGACCCCGCCCGCGCGCCCGGGGCCGTTCCGCTGAAGCCTGACGCCAGCCCGTCCTGGCTGCGTCCACTGGTCGACCACGTCGATGACGTTCCGGATGCGGCCCGGCGCCGCCTGCCGGCCGACGTGCTGGCGATGATCACCAGTAAGGCCGTGTCGGCGGTGGCAACCCTGCGCGGCGCCAGCCGCGAAGCCGCCGTCCTGGTGCTGTTCTCCGGTCCGGAATCCGGCCCGCCCGATGGCGGTATCCCCGATGACGCCGATCTGCTGGTCACCGTGCGGGCGTCGACCCTTCGTCACCACGCCGGCCAGGCGGCGTTTCCCGGTGGCGCCGCCGACCCCACCGACGACGGTCCGGTGCACACCGCCCTGCGCGAGGCCCGCGAGGAAACCGGGATCGACGTCAGCAAGCTGACTCCCCTGGCGACGATGGAAAAGATGTTCATCGCGCCGTCGCAATTCCACGTCGTCCCGGTACTGGCCTATTCGCCCGACCCCGGCCCGGTCGCCGTCGTCAACGAGGCCGAGACGGCGGTCGTGGCGCGAGTTCCGGTGCGCGCCTTCATCAATCCGGAGAACCGGCTGATGGTCTACCGCGGCGATCTCGGCCGCCGGTGGGCCGGACCGGCGTTTCTGCTCAACGAGATGCTGGTCTGGGGATTCACTGGCCAGGTGATCTCAGCGCTGCTCGACGTCGCCGGCTGGGCCCAGCCGTGGGACACCAGCGATGAGCGGGAGCTGGACGCGGCGATGGCGCTGGTCGGCGGCGAGGACGGGTCCCGGCGATGAATCTGAATTCGATGAGCCCGTCGCAGTGGCTGGATGTCGCCGTTCTGGCGGTCGCCTTCATCGCGGCGATCTCGGGTTGGCGATCGGGGGCATTGGGCTCGCTGCTCTCGTTTGTGGGCGTACTGCTGGGCGCGATCGCGGGGGTGCTGCTGGCACCCCACCTGGTCAGCCACATCGCCGCCCCGCGCGCGAAATTGTTTGCGGCACTGTTCCTGATCCTCGCGCTGGTCGTCGTCGGTGAGGTCGCCGGTGTGGTGTTGGGGCGCGCCGTCCGCGGCGCGATCCGCAGCCGCTCCATCCGCACGGTCGACTCGATCATCGGGGTGGGGGTGCAGCTGGTCGTGGTGCTGACTGCGGCGTGGTTGCTGGCGACGCCGCTGACGCAGTCGAAGGACCAGCCGGAGCTGGCCGCCGCGGTCCGCGGTTCACGGGTTTTGGCTCGCGTCAACGAAGTAGCGCCGCCCTGGCTCAAGACGGTGCCCAAGCGGCTTTCCGCGCTGCTGAACACCTCCGGGCTGCCCGCGGTGCTGGAGCCGTTCAGCCGCACCCCGGTCATTCCGGTCGCCTCACCCGATCCCGAGCTGGCCAGCAATCCGGTGGTGCAGGCCACCGCGCCCAGCGTGGTCAAGGTGCGCAGCCTGGCCCCCAGCTGCCAGAAAGTGTTGGAGGGCAGTGGATTCGTGATTGCACCCGACCGGGTGATGACCAATGCGCACGTGGTGGCCGGATCCAACAGCGTTCAGATCTATGCCAGCGGCAATCCGCTGGACGCCACCGTGGTGTCCTACGATCCGTCCGTCGACGTCGCGATCCTGGCCGTGCCCAATTTGCCGCCGCCCCCATTGTCTTTCGCCCAAGGTGACGCGAAAACCGGTGCCAGCGTGGTAGTCCTGGGCTATCCGGGCGGTGGCAACTTCACCGCGACACCGGCCAGGATTCGGGAGCTGATCAAATTGAGCGGCCCCGACATCTACCGGGATCCGGCGCCAGTCACCCGCGACGTCTACACCATCAGAGCCAGTGTGGAGCAAGGCAATTCGGGTGGACCGTTGATCGACCTCGACGGTCATGTGCTCGGCGTGGTGTTCGGTGCTGCCGTCGACGACCCCGATACCGGCTTCGTGTTGACCGCCGACGAGGTAGCCAGTCAGCTTGCCAGGGTCGGCGACACCCAACTGGTCGGCACCGGATCCTGCGTCGGCTGAGCCAGTTACATGGCTCGGGACAGGTGCACCTGCTCGAGGAATTTCGTGAGGTGCCTGTTGATTTCCTCAGGTGCTTCTTCGTGACTGAAATGCCCTGCGCCAGCGATGGATAGATAACGCCCCTGTGGGGCGTAGCGCTGGGTGCGATCGACCGAGTCGGCCAGCATGTAGGGATCCGCCTCGCCGCGCAGGTGTAGCAGCGGCACGGTGAGCTGCTGACACATCGACTTCATGAAGCGCCGGCCCTCGTCGCGCAACTGGCTGCGTACGGCCCAGCGCTGGTATTCCAGTGCACAGTGCGCGGCCGCCGGGATCTGAATCGCCGTCCGCAGATAACCAATGGTTTCGGAAAAGTCTTCGGATGCAATCCATTTGTCGCAGCTACGGCTACGTACCAGGCGCTCGATCTCGGCGGCGTTGTCTCGGGTCAACATACGCTCGGGCCACATCGGTATTTGGTATCGCAGCAGCGTCGGCAGGAGTGCACAACCCTGGTCGCGTCGCGTCAACGTGGAACGCCGCAATGCCGCCGGGTGCGGTGAGCTGATCAGTGCGATCGCCGACACCAGCCGTGGATGCAGCAAGGCGGTGGCCCAGCAGGCCAGCCCGCCGTCGGCGTGGCCCACCAAGCTCGCCGAGGAGTGGCCCAGCGCCCGAATGAGTCCGGCCGTGTCGCCGGCCATCGTCCAGCCGTCGTAACCGCGGGGCGGCTTGTCGCTGCCGCCGTAGCCGCGCAGGTCGACGGCAACCACTCGCGCCCCGCGCAGTCCGCGAAGCTGATGACGCCAGGACCACCAGAACGATCCGAACCCGTGCAGCAGCATCACCAGCGGGCGTGCTGTCGCCGGGACGCCGTCGGCGTCGCCGGCCGTCACCGCCTCGACGACGTGGAAGCGGATGCCGTTGGCGTGCACATCGAGATGGCGCCACGGCCCCTCGATGCGGGTAACCGACGGATCCGGCGGCGCCATCTACCAACCCGATGGATCGGCGGCAGCGCCGTTTCCGGCCCGCGCATGCTTGCCGTGCGACTCGGGAAGTTGCTTGGGGGCGCTGCCCGGAGCCTTCTCGTGGCCCGGCGTGAGCGCGCTGCGCGTCTCTTTGACCGATTCGATCGTCTCGCGCGGCCCGCGGATCCGGCGCACCTTGAGGAAGCCCAGCAGGGCCAGAATGGCGCCGACCACCACCATGAACCCGAACACGATCAGGTACGCCGCCCAGCGCCACAGCCAGGTGTCGAGCAGTTCGGCGACGAAGAAGAAGAAAAAGAAGGTGGAGTAAAACAGCACCACCAGCGCGGCGATGAAGAAGACGCTGCCGGTGAGACCCTTTTTGACGTCCCGGGTAATTTCGGCACGAGCCAGTTCGACTTCGGCACGCACCAGCGTGGAAACCTGAGTGGTCGCATCTTTGATCAGGTCACCGATCGACGGCTCGGCCGGCTTGGCATGCGGGTCGGTCAACGGAATCGTGGTCAGGGTGCTGGGCACACCGTTCTTGCCATCGGCTTTGCTCACAGACGGTCCTCTTTCATCGTTGCCCGGCTCGCTGTCGTCGCGGTTTATGTTGCCATGCGTCGCCAGGCCAGACGAGGCCAGCCGAGCAGCGCGCCGCAGGTTCGAGCGGCCGACGCCCAGTTCGGTTCGGACGGAAGGCAGTCGGCGACGCCGTGCGGCCGACGCGCTTTTCCAGAGCGAAGATCACATCCTGGCCGATTACACTCGGCCAAGCCGGTCGTGATGTCCGGCCGACCGATGGGAGTTGGTGCTGTGCCAAGGGCGCACCGGTGCTTCTCAGTGGCGATGGCTGCCTTGCTGGTGGCCGCGATGGGTTTGCCTGTCCGCGCGGCCGCCGCTGACGTCAGGATCCCGATGGGCGGTGGTGCGGGCATCGTCGTCAACGGCGACACCATGTGCACCCTGACCACCATCGGCGGCGACGCCGCGGGCGAGCTGATCGGTTTCACTTCGGCGCATTGCGGCGGCCCCGGCGCCCAAGTCGCCGCCGAGGGCGCGGAAAACGCGGGCGTATTGGGCACCATGGTGTCGGGCAACGACAACCTGGACTATGCGGTGATCAAGTTCGACCCGGCCAAGGTGACGCCGGTGGCCAACTTCAACGGCTTCTTGATCAGTGGCCTCGGTCCAGACCCCGCCTTCGGCGAGATCGCTTGCAAACAGGGCCGCACAACCGGCAATTCGTGCGGCGTCACCTGGGGCATGGGTCAGTCGCCGGGCACCATCGTCATGCAGGTCTGCGGCCAACCGGGTGACTCCGGCGCACCGGTGACCGTCAACAATGAGTTGGTCGGGATGATCCACGGAGCGTTCAGCGACAACCTGCCGACGTGCATCATCAAATACATTCCGCTGCACACGCCGGCGGTGGTGGTGTCGTTCAACGCGGTCCTGGCCGACATCAACGCCAAACATCGGCCCGGTGCAGGGTTCAGCCCGCTGCCGGGCTGACCGCGCCGACTACTTCGCCGCCCTGATCGCGTCGAACACGCCGGGGTCGAGCAGCGTTGAGGTGTCGCCCAATTCGCGGTTCTCGGCGATGTCGCGCAACAACCTGCGCATGATCTTGCCGCTGCGGGTCTTGGGTAACTCGGGCACCACGTGAACCTCGCGCGGGCGCGCGATGGGTGAGATCTCCCGGGCCACCTCGACGCGCAACTCGTCGACGATCCCGTCGTGCACTTCGTAATCGGCGCGCAGCACGACGAACGCGCAGATGGCCTGACCGGTCGTCTCGTCGGTCGCCCCGACCACCGCCGCCTCGGCCACCGAGAAGTGGCCGACCAACGCCGACTCCACCTCCGCGGTGGACAGCCGGTGCCCCGACACGTTCATGACGTCGTCGATGCGGCCCACCACCCAGATGGCGCCGTCGGAGTCGTAATAGGCGCTGTCGCCGGCGAAATACCAGCCCTGCTCGGCGAACCGGGACCAGTAGGTCTCGACGTAGCGTTCCGGATCACCCCAAATGCCGCGCAGCATCGACGGCCACGGCTGGTCCAACACCAGGTAACCGGTGACGTGCTCGCCCTTGTCCTTGCCGCGTGGCAACAGGTCGCCGTGGTCGTCGACGATCTTGGCCGAGATGCCGGGCAGCGGGGCCATGGCCGAACCCGGTTTGGTCGCAGCCACGCCCGGCAACGGAGAGATCATCGTGGCGCCCGTTTCGGTCTGCCACCAGGTGTCCACGATGGGAAGCCGATCGGCGCCGATCACCTTGCGATACCAGCGCCACGCTTCGGGGTTGATCGGTTCACCTACCGTGCCCAGCAGCCTCAGGCTGGACAGGTCGTGTGCGTCGGGAATCTCGCGTCCCCACTTCATGAAGGTACGGATGAGCGTGGGCGCAGTGTAATAGATTGTGACGCCGTGCTTTTCGATGATCTCGAAATGGCGGTGCTGGCTGGGCGAATCGGGCGTGCCTTCGTACAGGACTTCGGTCACTCCATTGGAAAGCGGACCGTACACCCCGTAGGTGTGGCCGGTCACCCAGCCGATGTCGGCGGTGCACCAGAAGACGTCGGTGTCGGCCTTGATGTCGAAGACATAATAGTGCGTGTAGGAGGCGTGGGTCAGATAGCCGCCGCTGGTGTGCACGATGCCCTTGGGCTTGCCGGTGGTCCCGGAGGTGTAGAGCAGGAACAACGGCTGTTCGGCGTCGAACGGCTCGGGGGTGTGTTCGGGGGAGGCGGGGTCGACGACGTCGTGCCACCACAGGTCGCGGCCGTCGGTCCAGGACACGTCAATTCCGGTGCGCCGCACCACAAGAACGTGCTCGACGGGACTGTCGTCGTCCTTGACAGCCTCATCGGCGGCGTCCTTCAACGGGGCCGGCTTGCCGCGACGGAACTGTCCGTCGCTGGTGATCAGCAGCTTGGCCTCAGCGTCGGCGATCCGCGCCTGCAGCGCCTTGGCGGTGAAGCCGGCGAACACCACGCTATGCATCAGACCTAGGCGGGCGCAGGCCAGCATCGCGACCACCGCCTCGGGGATCAGTGGCAGGTAGATGGCGACCCGGTCACCGGCGACCAGACCGAGATCGGTCAGCGCGTTGGCCGCCTTGCACACCTCGGTCTGCAGCTGGGAGTAAGTCAGGCTGCGCTGATCGCCGACGGGTTCACCCTCCCAGTGGATGGCGACCCGGTCCCCGTGGCCGGCCTCCACGTGGCGGTCCACGCAGTTGTAGGCGACGTTGAGCTTGCCGTCGGCGAACCACTTGGCGAAAGGTGCTTCCGACCAGTCCAGCACCTCGGTGAACGGCTTCGCCCAGGACAGCCGATTGGCCTGGTTGGCCCAGAAGGCCAGCCGGTCCTGCTCGGCTTCGCGGTAGAGCTCCTCACCTGCGTTGGCTTGCTCGGCGAACTGCGCCGGCGGCGGATACGACGAGGGCCCTGCGGTATTGGTGGCGGTCACTGGCTTCTCTCCTGTGTCGAGACTGCGCCGTTCGGCGGCCATGCGCTTTGGCCGACTGCGAGCCTAGCCGGGTGAGGTGTAGCTATGCGAGGGATAGCCGTAGCCGCGAATCCGGGGTCAACGGGTGCCGTCATACCGGATAATCACCGGTGTGCCAGGTCATGGGCGGGGCAACCGTCGACTAGTTCTTAGGTTTGCCACGGCCGCAACGATTTACGCGGCGGCCACCGCACTGGGGCCGCAGGCATCCGCAGTGCCGCCGCTGGAGAGCGGTGACCAGGCCACACCGTGCCGGTCGGAGCAGGTCGCCGTGACCGCCTCCCCGACCGAAGCCGCGGTGGGGCATCGCGGGGTGACCTTGCTGTTCGCCCTGGCCGGCGGTGCCGAGCCGTGCACGCTCACCGGATACGCCTGGGTGGATTCGGGCGCCGGCGGGCCACTGATCCATGCCCGGCCCACCCCGCGGGGATATCTGGGCGGGCTGCCGGCTGACGTCGACGCCGTGCCCACCGTGCTGCTGTCGATATCAACCCAGGGGCAGGCGGTCGTGGAGGGGATGGCCGTGGACGGCGCCGGTGACCCATGCCCGACCTACACCGATCTGCGCGTCAATCCGCCCGACACCGAAATCGTGCGCACCGTGTCGGCCACCATCGACGCCTGCGAATTGCAGGTCCACCCCATCACCGCGGTCTAAGCATCGCCGTGACGGCGACAGGCCCTAGGGTCGGATGTCATGCGTGCGATGCGGACCCCGTTGGCCTTGTTGGCCGCGGTTGCCGCCGCGGTGCTCGCGGTCGCCGCGCTGGCCGGTTGTGGTGGCGGTGTGCTGAGCCCGGATCTGGTGGTGGTCAACGGCGGGGAACCGCCGAACCCTCTGATACCCACTGGTACCAACGACAGCCTGGGCGGCCGGATCCTCGATCGACTCTTCGCCGGGCTGATGTCCTACGACGCCGCCGGCAACCCGTCGCCCGAGGTCGCCCAGTCGGTCGACACCACCGACAACGTCAACTACCGAATCGTGCTCAAACCCGGTTGGACATTCACCGACGGTTCGCCGGTGACGGCCCATTCGTTCGTCGACGCGTGGAACTACGGGGCGCTGAGCACCAATGCGCAACTGCAGCAGAGCTTTTTCAGCCCGATCGACGGGTTCGACGCGGTCGCCGGCCTGACCGGTGACGGAAAACCGGCGGCGACCACCATGACCGGGCTGCGAGTGATCAACGACCTGGAGTTCACCGTGCGGCTGAAGGCACCCACCATCGACTTCAAGCTGCGGCTGGGCCACAGCGCGTTCTATCCGTTGCCGCAGGCCGCCTTTCGGGACATGAGCACTTTCGGTCAGCATCCGATCGGCAACGGCCCCTACAAACTCGCCGACGGTCCCGACGGGGTGGCCTGGGAGCACAACGTCCGAATTGATTTGCGGCCCAACCCCGATTACCACGGCAATCGCAAGCCGCGCAACAAGGGGTTGAGGTTCGAGTTCTACGCCAACCTGGACACCGCCTACGCCGACCTGCTGTCGGGCAATCTCGACGTGCTGGACACGATTCCGTCCAGCGCGCTGACGATCTACCAGCGCGACCTGGGCGGCAACTTCGTCAGCGGACCCGTCGCCGTCAGTCAATCCCTCAACACTCCGCTGCGGCTACCGCACTTCGGGGGTGAGGAAGGCCGACTGCGCAGGTTGGCGTTGTCGGCGGCCATCAACCGTCCGCAGATCTGTCGGCAGATCTTCAACAACACCCGCAGCCCGGCTCACGACTTCACCGCCAGCTCGTTGCCGGGATTCGATCCGAACATCCCGGGCAGTGCCGCCCTGGACTTCAATCCCGAACGGGCACGCCAACTCTGGGCCCAAGCCAATGCCATTTCGCCGTGGAGCGGGCGATACGCCATCGCCTACAACGCCGACAGCGGCCATCAGGAATGGGTGGACGCGGTGGCCAACAGCATCAAGAACGTGCTGGGCATCGATGCCGTCGGTGCACCCCAACCCACCTTCGCCGGGTTTCGCACGCAGATCACCAACCGCACCATCGACTCCGCGTTCCGGTCCGGCTGGATCGGCGACTACCCGTCCATGATCGAGTTCCTCGCCCCGTTGTACGCCACCGGTGCGGGATCCAACGACGTCGGCTACTCCAACGCGAAGTTCGACGCCGCGCTCGCCACGGCCGAAGCAGCACCCGACTTGCCGAGCGCCACCGTGCTGGCTAATGACGCGCAGCGAATCCTGCTCCACGACATGCCCGTTGTTCCGCTGTGGTACTACATCAGTGTGGTCGGGTGGTCAGCTCAGGCGAGCAATGTCAAGGTCGCCTGGAACGGGTTGCCCGACTACGAAAACATCGTCAAGGCCTGAGAATGGGTTGGTACATCGCGCGCCGGATCGCCGTCATGGTGCCCGTCTTCCTGGGCGCCACCTTGCTGATCTATGGGATGGTCTTTCTGCTGCCCGGCGACCCGGTGGCCGCGATGGCCGGCGACCGCCCGCTGACACCCGCCGTCGCCGCGGCGCTGCGGGCCCGCTACCACCTCGACGATCCGTTCATCGTGCAGTACCTGCGTTACCTCGGTGGTGTTCTGCACGGCGACCTCGGCCGCGCCTACTCCGGGCTTCCGGTCAGAGACGTTCTCGCCCATGCCTTTCCGGTCACCCTGCGGCTCTCGCTGATCGCCCTTGCCGTCGAGGCGGTGCTGGGAATCGGATTCGGCGTGGTCGCCGGTCTGCGTCAAGGCGGGCTTTTCGATTCCACTGTGCTGATCACCGGTCTGGTCATCATCGCGATCCCGATCTTCGTGCTCGGGTTCCTGGCGCAGTTCGTGTTCGGGGTGCGGTTGGGCGTCGCGCCGGTGACGGTGGGGGAGACAGCGACCTTCGCTCGCCTGCTGCTGCCCGGGATCGTGCTGGGCGCGGTGTCGTTCGCCTACGTGGTGCGCTTGACGCGCTCCGCGGTGGCCGCCAACGCACACGCCGACTACGTCCGGACCGCCACCGCCAAAGGATTGTCACGGCCCCGGGTGGTGACGGTGCACATCCTGCGTAACTCGCTGATCCCGGTGGTGACGTTCTTGGGCGCGGATCTGGGAGCGCTGATGGGCGGCGCCATCGTGACCGAAGGCATCTTCAACATCCACGGGGTCGGCGGTGTGCTCTACCAAGCCGTCACCAGGCAAGAAGCCCCCACGGTGGTCTCGATCGTGACCGTGCTGGTGCTGATCTATCTGGTCACCAACCTGCTGGTGGACCTGCTCTATGCCGCGCTGGACCCACGGATCCGTTATGGCTGAGGCGATCTCCGCACGGGGCGGCTTCTGGCGCGAGACGTGGCGTCGGCTGCGCCGGCGCCCGAAGTTCATCGGGGCGGCCCTGTTGATTCTGTTCATCGTTGCCGTCGCGATGTTTCCGTCGCTCTTCACCGCCGCCGACCCGGCCTACGCCGATCCCAGCCAGAGCCTGCTGCCCGCGTCGGGGGCGCACTGGTTCGGCACCGACCTGCAGGGCCACGACGTCTACGCCCGCACCGTCTACGGCGCCCGGGCGTCGGTCACCGTTGGACTGTTCTCCGCGCTGATCGTGTTCGTCGTCGGCGGTGCACTGGGTGCACTGGCCGGTTTTTACGGCGGCTGGATCGACGCGGTGGTCTCCCGCCTCACCGATGTGTTCTTCGGTCTGCCGCTGCTACTGGCCGCCATCGTCCTCATGCAGGTTTTGCACCATCGCACGGTGTGGACCGTCATCGCGATCCTCGCGTTGTTCGGTTGGCCGCAAGTGGCCAGGATCGCGCGCGGCGCGGTGCTCGCGGTGCGCGCTAGCGACTACGTGCTGGCCGCTAAGGCGTTGGGAATGAGTAGGTTTCAAATCCTGCTGCGGCATGCGCTGCCCGACGCCCTGGGTCCGGTGATCGCGGTGGCCACGATTGCCTTGGGCCTTTTCATCGTCACCGAGGCCACCTTGTCCTATCTCGGCGTCGGATTGCCGCCGTCGGTGATCTCCTGGGGTGGCGATATCAACCTTGCCCAGACGCGGCTGCGGGCCGGCTCACCCATCCTGTTCTATCCCGCCGGCGCATTGGCGATGACCGTGCTGGCCTTCATGATGATGGGCGACGCACTGCGCGACGCCCTGGACCCAGCATCGAGGGCGTGGCGGACATGAGCGGCGTGGTTTCGCCGCTGTTGGCGGTCGAGGGCCTAAAGGTCGCGTTCGGTGATCACAGCGCGGTGCGCGGCCTCGATCTGCGCGTGCTGCCCGGCCAGACCGTCGCCGTCGTAGGCGAATCCGGATCGGGTAAATCCACCACCGCCGCGGCCATCCTCGGTCTCCTTCCGCCAGGCGGGCGAATTACGGCCGGGCGCATCATGTTCGACGGCGTCGACATTTCGGCAGCCGATCGCCGGGCGCTCCGCTCGATCAGGGGCCAACAGATCGGCTATATCCCGCAGGATCCGATGACCAACCTAAACCCGGTGTGGAAAGTCGGCTTCCAGATCCGGGAAGCCCTGCGGGCCAATACAACCGACCGGAGGACGCGGCAGCGTGCGGTCGAACTGCTCGCCGCGGCCGGCATGCCGGACCCGGCGAAGCAGGCCGACCGGTACCCGCATCAGCTGTCCGGTGGCATGTGCCAACGTGCGCTGATCGCGATCGGGCTGGCGGGCCGGCCACGGCTGCTGATCGCCGACGAGCCGACGTCCGCGCTGGACGTCACGGTGCAGCGACAGGTCCTCGACCATCTGCAGCAGCTCACCACCGAACTCGGTACCGCGCTCCTGCTGATCACCCACGATCTGGCGCTGGCCGCCGAACGGGCCGAGTCCGTGGTCGTCGTTCATCGCGGAGTCGTGGTGGAAACCGGTGCGGCACGGTCGATCTTGCGCAGCCCGCAACACGACTACACCCGGCGGTTGGTGGCCGCGGCGCCGGCTCTGGCAGTACGAAGCGCTACCAAAACCCAAGCCCGCACCGGTGCGCCCGGTGAACAAGCCGAGGATGCTCCGGACATCCTCGTCGCCTCCGCGCTGACCAAGGTCTACCGGGAATCCCACGGGGCGCCATGGCGGCGCGCCGAATTCCGTGCGGTCGATACAGTGTCGTTTCGGCTGCGCCGCGCGAGCACCCTGGCGATCGCCGGAGAGTCGGGGTCGGGCAAGTCGACGCTGGCGCGGATGGTGCTCGGCCTCTTGGCGCCCACGTCGGGCACGGTGGACTTCGACGGCACCCGCGTCGACGACAGAATGCCGAGGGCCAAGCAACTGGCCTTCCGCCGACGGGTGCAGCCGGTATTTCAAAACCCTTACAGCAGTTTGGATCCCATGTACTCGGTGTTTCGCGCCATCGAGGAGCCGCTGCGCATCCACCGCGTCGGTGGTCGACGGCAGCGGGCGCAAACGGTGCACGACCTCGTCGAGCGGGTGGCGCTGCCGTCATCGGTCGTGGACCGGTTGCCCCGCGAACTGTCGGGCGGGCAGCGGCAACGGGTGGCGATCGCGCGGGCGCTCGCGCTACGGCCCGAGGTGCTGGTTTGCGACGAAGCGGTGTCGGCGCTCGACGTCTTGGTGCAGGCGCAGATTCTCGACCTGTTGGCAGAGCTGCAGGCCGAACTGGGTTTGGCCTACCTGTTCATCAGCCACGACTTGGCGGTAATCCGGCAGATCGCCGACGACGTATTGGTGATGCGGGTCGGCCGCGTGGTGGAGCAGGCGCCGACCGAGCAACTGTTCACCGACCCCAGAGACGAATACACCCGGCAGTTGCTGGATGCCATCCCCCGCGCGCGTGAATCCGACAGGGATAGGTTGTGAGGTTGTGACGGTTGATCCGCTGGCCCCCCTGATGGAGCTGCCCGGTGTCGCCGAGGCCAGTGACCGTGCCCGCGACGCGTTGGGTCGTGCCCACCGCCATCGCGCCAACCTGCGGGGCTGGCCGGTGACCGCCGCCGAGGCGGCGCTACGGGCCGCGCGCGCGTCGTCGGTTCTGGACGGGGGCCCGGTTCGGCTGGAGGATCTCGCCGATGCCGGGCAGATCAGTGATCCGGTGTTTGCCGGAGCGCTTCGGGTGGCCCAGGCGCTGGAGGGTGGCGAAGGTCCCGTTGTGGCCATCTGGCGACGGGCACCGCTGCAGGCGCTGGCCCGTCTGCACGTGCTGGCCGCGGCTGAACAGGTCGACGACGAGCGGTTGGGTCGCCCGCGTGCCGATGCCGGCGTGGGGCCGCGACTGGAGTTGTTGGCGGACCTGGTGAACGGCCGCACCCAGGTGCCGGCGCCGGTGCTTGCCGCGGTCGCCCACGGCGAACTGCTGACGCTGAAGCCGTTCGGCAGTTCCGATGGCGTGGTGGCTCGGGCGGTGTCCAGGCTGGTGACCATCGCCAGCGGGCTGGACCCCCACGGGCTAGGTGTGCCCGAGGTCAGCTGGATGCGTCAGCCCGCGGCGTATCGCGATGCGGCGCAAGGATTCGCGGGCGGAACGCCGGAGGGGGTGGGGAGCTGGCTGGTGCTGTGCTGCCGCGCGATGAAAGCCGGTGCGCAAGAGGCTTTGTCCATCGCCGACGCGATGTCGAATCGGTAGCCAAGGCCGGGAAAAAGGTCACCGGAAAACGGCCACAAAATATGAAGAGCGGGCGACGTTCCGAATGTTCGGTCCGCCGCCCGCTAGCACGGGGCTCGGTTACCAAGCGTGCATATCGGGGCTGCGTGGGTTGGCCTCGGCGATCTCACGACGCTTATGGTTGCAACCCCACCCAAAGGGCCGTCGACACCGTCTGCATTTTCGCAATTTCGCAGGCCCGCAACACTTCTGCCATTTTCGCGGCTATGACTCCGCGTGGGTGCCGAGCACCGTGCTGGGGCCCGGGTCGGGAGATCGAACCTTCTCTTCCGGATCGACCTTGGCCTCACCGGGCTTCCGTGGTTCCTTTGTACTACTAGACCCCTAGCACAGCAAGCCCAATTTCGCGAATAGCACCAAAATCGTTTCGGATTGCGCGTTTAACGAGTTTGCTGCTGGTCGCTGGGTCAGAACGCGTAGCGACGCAACAACGAGTACGTCACCGCGCCCGCGGCCAGCGCGCTGATGCCGACCGCGGCCGTGGTGGCGATCGCCGCACCGGACGGCGCCGGAATGCGGTCGCGCAAGGAAACCGGCCGGGAGAACGACATCACCGGCCAACCGCGTTCCACGGCTTCCCGGCGCAACCCCCGGTCTGGATTGACGACGTTGGGATGGCCGACAGCCTGGAGCATCGGCAGGTCGGTGATCGAGTCGGAGTAGGCGTAGCAATGTTCCAGCGGGTAGCCCTCGCGCGCGGCCAGCTCCCGGATCGCCTGCACCTTGCCCTCGCCGTAGCAGTAGAACGCGATCTCGCCGGTGTACTTGCCGTCCTCGACGACCATGCGGGTTGCCATCGCGTGGGTGGCGCCCAGCGCCCGGGCGATCGGGGCGACGATTTCCTCCCCGGAGGCCGACACCACCACGACGTCACGGCCGCACAGTTTGTGGGCTGCGATCAGGTCGGCGGCTTCGGCGAACACCAGTGGCGTCACGATGTCGTGCAGCGTCTCGCTGACAATCGACTTGACCTGTTCGACGTCCCAGCCGGTGCACATATTGGTCATGTGGGCCCGCATCCGATCCATCTGGTCATGATCAGCACCGGAGAGCAGATAGATGAACTGGGCGTAGCTGGATTTCAGCACGGTGCGGCGGTTGAGCAGGCCCTGGTTGAAAAACGGTTTGCTGAACGCCAGGGTGCTGGACTTGGCGATGATCGTCTTGTCCAGGTCGAAGAAGGCCGCCGTGCGGGCGAGGGGAGCGCTGCTTGCCGTTGATTGCTCCGAGGCCGACTGCTCCGCGGGGGGGTCGAAGACGGTCACCGACACAGCATAGGTCGAGGCGTTCGGCGGGGTCGCGATCCCGCACCGGAAATGGCCGCTCAGGGCGGTGCGGTGGCTGGGTGGAGTGGTGTTTACGCGGCTCAACGTGTTTTTTCAGAAAATGATCTCTTGCGTTAATCCGGCTTGGCATGTGTATAGTAAGCATTACTCGGCTTTTAGCCGAGGGTGTATCAGCCCGACCCCCCGGGGCTGATACACGACGACCCTCGCCTCCTCCCCCCCTGGCGGGGGTCGTCCCTTTTCTAGGGTCAGTTTTTCTCGCTCGACGGCGCCAGGGCCGGCTCTCGGTGCGTTGCGGGAAAGGGCGTCGGTCGTCGCTGGCGTCGTGTCCCACGAAGCGTTTGTGCACACTCGCGTCTCTATCCACAAATTTGCATTTGGGACTGTTGTGCCAAGGTCACGGCCGCCCACAGTGGTCGGGTGACTAGTGCTTCCGGTGCCGATGCGGTGGGTTCCGCGGGTGTGTTGGCCATCTTGTCGGCGTCCGAGTTGCGCGCCGAGCTCGATCGGGTGGCGGCTGCCGCCGGCGTCCGCGTGGTGCATGCCGGCGACGGATCTCCGGTCGGCCGCAAGACGTGGGCCGCGGCCGCGGCCGTCGTGCTGGATGCGGGGGCGGCGGTTCGCTGCGGTCGATGGGCGCTGCCCCGCCGCGACCATGTGACGGTGCTGACGGTGGCCGAACCCGAGACGACGACGTGGGCGGCCGCCGTCGGGGTCGGTGCCGGGCGGGTGTTGCGGCTGCCGGGACAGGCGGCGGAGTTGGTCGGCGAGCTCGCCGAGGCCGCCGAATCGTCCCGCGACGACGGGGCGCGTGGCCACGCCATTGCCGTCATCGGGGGCTGCGGCGGCGCCGGCGCCTCCTTGCTCGCGGTCGCCCTGGCGCAGGCCGCCACCGACGCGCTGTTGGTGGACCTCGACCCATGGGGTGGCGGTCTGGACCTGTTGCTGGGTGGCGAAACCACGCCCGGGCTGCGCTGGCCGGACCTTGCCTTGCAGAGCGGCCGGCTCAATTGGTCGGCGGTGCGCGACGCACTGCCGCGGCACCGTGGAGTCAGCGTGCTGTCCGGCACTCGGCGCGGCTACGAGTTGGATGCCGGCCCGGTGCACGCCGTCATCGATGCCGGACGCCGCGGCGCGGTCAGCGTTATCTGCGATCTTCCCCGCCGTTTCACCGACGCGACGCAGGCGGCGCTGAGCGCAGCCGACCTGGTCGTCGTCGTCAGCCGCTGTGACGTGCGCGCGTGTGCGGCGACCGGTGCATTGGCGCCGGCACTGTCGTCCATCAATCCCAATGTCGGCCTGGTGGTGCGGGGCCCCGCGCCGGGAGGATTGCGGGCGGTCGAGATCGCCGATGTCACCGGTCTTCCGTTGTTGGCGGCAATCAAAGCGCAGCCGCAACTCGCCGAGCAGGTCGACCGCGGCGGGCTACGGTTGGGGCGACGTTCAGCGCTCACGGTGGCTGCCCACCAGGTGTTTGCCGTGCTACCGCCCACCGGGGTGCGGCGGCGGGCCGGGCAGAACGGCGCGGCGGCGTGAGCGGTTCGTTGATCGAGCGTGTCCGCGAGCGGCTGGCCGTCGAAGCCGGCCCACTGGGGGTCCCGCTGGAAGCTTCGGTGGTGGCCGCCGCGATTCGAGCCGAGTCCGGCGGGATGCTCGGTGACACCGAGGTGCTGGCGAATCTGCGAGTACTGCAAACCGAGCTCACCGGCGCCGGCATTCTCGATCCGCTGCTGTGCGCGGACGGCACGACCGACGTCTTGGTCACCGCACCGGATGCGGTCTGGGTCGACGACGGCACCGGTCTGCGGCGCACCGGAATTCGTTTTCCGGACGAGACGGCGGTGCGGCGGTTAGCGCAGCGGTTGGCGCTGGCCGCCGGGCGGCGTCTGGACGATGCGCAGCCCTGGGTGGACGGCGAGCTGACCGGCATCGGTGCCGGCGGATTCGCGGTGCGGCTGCACGCGGTGTTGCCGCCGGTGGCCGCCGCAGGCACCTGCTTGTCGCTGCGTGTACTGCGGCCCGCCAGCCAGGATCTGGCGGCCCTGACCGCCGCCGGTGCGATCGAGCCGGCGGCCGCCGCATTGGTCACCGACATCATCGACGCCCGGTTGGCCTTCCTGGTCAGTGGTGGCACCGGCGCCGGCAAAACAACACTGCTTGCCGCGATGCTGGGCGCCATACCGCCGGCCGAACGCATCGTCTGCGTCGAGGATGCCGCGGAGTTGGCACCGCGGCACCCGCATCTGGTGAAGCTGGTCGCGCGGTGCGCCAATGTCGAAGGTGTGGGCGAAGTTGGAGTCCGCGAACTGGTTCGGCAAGCGTTGCGGATGCGACCCGACCGCATCGTGGTGCGCGAGGTTCGCGGTGCCGAAGTGGTGGATCTGCTGGCTGCATTGAACACCGGCCACGATGGCGGCGCGGGCACCGTGCACGCCAACAGTCCGGGAGAGGTTCCCGCGCGCCTAGAGGCATTGGGCGCGCTCGGCGGACTGGGCCGGGCCGCACTGCACAGCCAACTTGCCGCCGCCGTGCAGGTGCTGCTGCACGTGGAGCGCGACCGCACCGGCCGGCGGCGGCTCAGTGAAATCGCTGCGCTGCAACCCATTCAAGGCCAGGTGCGGTCAGTCACCGTGTGGCATGCGGATCGGGGGATGACGGACGCCGCCGCGCAGCTGCACCGGGTAATGGACGGCCGGATGCCGACGTGAACGGTCCACTGCTCGGCGCGCTGCCGTTGGCGCTCGCACTCGTCATCCATCGGCCCTCGCCGAAAAGCCGTTTGTCCGGGTCACGACACCTGCGACTCCCTGCCCTCGGAGTACGTGGACTGGGTTGCATGGCCGCGGGCGTCGGATGCGCCGCCGCTCTGGTGCTGCCGGTGACGACTGTCCTGTCCATCGCGGTCGTCGCGACGACCGCGGGGCTGCGTCATCGGCGCCACAGGCGTGTCCGGCGCGCCGCGGTTGAGGGACATGCGCTGCAAACCGCGCTCGAGGTACTTGTCGGTGAACTGAGAGCCGGCTCGCATCCGGTGCGCGCGTTCCGCGTCGCCGCCGACGACACCGGCGGCGCGGTAGCGGTGTCGTTGCGTTCGGTGGCGGCGCGGGCCCGACTCGGTGCCGACGTCGCGGCGGGCCTGGCCGCCGCCGCTCGCTCGTCCGCACTACCCGGGCAGTGGGAGCGGCTCGCGTTGTGCTGGCGACTGGCCACCGACAACGGGCTGGGAATCGCCACCCTGATGCGCGCAGCCCAACGCGATCTCGCTGAGCGGCAACGGTTCTCGGCCCGGGTGTCCTCGAGCATGGCCGGCGCCCGTGCCACCGCCGCGATACTTGCCGCCCTGCCGGTGCTCGGCGTGCTGCTGGGGCAACTGATCGGGGCCCGGCCACTCCGCTTTTTGCTGAGCGGGCACGCCGGCGGGTGGCTGCTGCTTATCGGGTCGGCGCTGGCCTGCGTCGGTCTGCTGTGGTCCGATCGCATCGCCGATCGGGTGACGTCGTGAACCTGGCGGCGGTGCTGCTGGCCGGCGCGGTGTTGATCGGTCCCGGTCCCTTACTGGTGCGCAGTCGTGCCGGGATGCCGGTGCGCGGCGGTCCGCTGCGGCGGGCCCCGGCGTCGGCTGATGGCCCGGATCCCCTGGCTGTCGCCTCCTGTCTGGACGTGTTGGCCGTGTGCCTGGCGGCGGGCATGGCCGTGTCGACCGCGGCGGGGGCGGCCGCCCCGTCGGCACCACCGCACCTGGCGAGGGTGTTGCGCCGCGCCGCCGACATGCTCGCACTTGGCGCCGATCCCGCTGTCGCATGGTCGGTTCCGCCGGATCTGAAGAGCTCTGTCGACCCGCAGATCGAGGCGTTGCTCCGGCTGGCCCGGCGTTCGGCGTCGTCGGGTGCGGCGCTGGCCGATGGCGTCGCTCAGTTGGCGGACGAGTCTCGCCACGACGCCGCGCATGCGGCCACCGCCGCCGCCGAACGGGCCGGCGTGCTGATCGCCGGCCCACTGGGGCTGTGCTTTCTGCCGGCGTTCGTCTGTCTGGGCATCGTCCCGGTGGTGGCCGGTTTGGCCGGTGATGTCCTGCAGTCGGGTGTGCTGTGAAACGAAAGGAAGCCCATGATAATCAACATGTTTCGCCGATTCTCCGCGCGCCTGGCCCTGCTGGTGGCCGACGATTCGGGCATGTCGACGGTCGAGTATGCCATCGGCACCATCGCGGCGGCCGCCTTCGGCGCGGTGCTGTACACCGTTGTCACCGGCGATTCCATCGTCTCGGCGCTGACCAACATCATCGGTCGTGCGCTCAACACCAAGGTGTAGCAGGTGCCAGCACCGTTGAGGCGGCCCTGGGCATCGCGGCGCTCGTTGTGGTGCTGGTGCTGTGCCTGGCCGGTATCACCGCGGTATCGATGCAGGTGCGCTGTGTCGACGCCGCCCGCGAGGCCGCTCTACTGGCGGCCCGGGGCGACGAAGGATCCGCCGTGGCCACCGCTCGCCGGCTCGCGCCCGCCGGTGCGCGCGTCGAGCTGCACCGCGACGGCGACTTCCTGGTGGCCACCGTGGTCGCGCATTCGAATGTATTGCCCACCATCGATATTGCGGCCAAAGCGGTGTCGGCGGCCGAGCCGTCGCGGTGAGCGGGGTTCGGCCACTCTGGTCGCGGCCTGGATGGTGGTGGTGCTGTTGACGGTGACTGGTGGGGGTGCCTACCTGGGCGCGGCGGTGCTGGCACGACACCGCGCGCAGGCGGTGGCCGACCTGGCCGCTTTGGCCGCCGCGGTCCGGCTGAACTCCGGGACGCAGACGGCGTGCGGGCGGGCTGCGGACGTGGCCCGCCAGATGCGGGTCGACGACATCCACTGCGCGGTAGACAATCTCGACGTCGTCATCACGGCGCGGGTGCCGGTCGGCTTCGGCGGTGTGGCCAGGGCCGCCGCACGGGCGGGGCCGACCCAGTGACCGACTAGGGCGCGGTGCCGGGCGTTCGCGACAATCCCGCGGCGGCCAGTTCCTCATCGGTAGGCAGGCGCAAGGAGACCAATCCGGCGTACGTTTCCGGCTCCAGTTCCACCCGGTTGACCGTGACGTGCACCGGCACCCAGCCCCCGTCGTGCCCGGGCATCCGCAACACCCGACTGGTGGCGCCGCCGTTGAATTCCTTTGTCATGGTGGACATCAGGCCCTTGTCATCGGGGTGAATCCTGGGCTGGCCCGTCTCGCTGCCACGCCAGTCGTAAAAAGTGCAGGGCTCGTCGAGCCATTTCAGCAGCGACCAGGTGTTCAGATCGATCAGCGCGCGGTGCACCCCGGCTTGAGCGAGGCCGCTGAGGATTCGTTGCGCGAGATCATCGGTCGAGACCGGGGGGCCCTTCAGTTCGGACTGCCAATTGATCGCCCGCGCCACCAAGTGCTCCCGGCCATCGGACCCCGGTTCCAGGATCGTGCGTGCGACGAAACCTATCCGAATCGGCTCTCCCCGCCAGTTGGTGAGATCCCAAGTGCTACAGAGTGTTTGGTCCGGCTTGGCCTTGACCGCCATCGCCAGCACCTTGGTTTCGTTCGGGTTTAGTTCACGGGATGGAAGGTCCTCGGCGAAGGCCCTGCCGAAAGTGACTTCGACCTCAGGATTCTTCCCGCTGTTGATCAGCGACTCACGCGTATCGGTGGCCACGCCCATGGTCAAGTCCCACTTGAGCGGCCCCGGGATCGGCCGCTCCGGCGGTTCGATGTCGGAGGGCCCGGTCCACACATGCACGCCGTGGATGAAACCGTCGGACATCACCACCGGCTCGGTGCGAATGATGCGGTCGCGCTTAGGTGTGATGCTGGTCAACGCCTGGCCGGTCTGCACCGACTCGGCGATCGCCGTGCGAACCGCGGAGAGATAGGGGCTGCGACGCAGGAATGTGGTGATCGGGACGAGATTTTTGAGCTGGCGGCCTTGCGACACAACGGTGGGATCTCCCCCGAGTGTCTCCACGAGCAACCAATCGTGGGCCATGTGGCCGAGTTTACGGACACAGGAGGCTTGTAGGGGAATCGGACGAATCGCTACGCGATTTTGTGGGCATCCCGACGGCCTCGCTCAGCGCGGCCCCCGCGCCAACTCCGCCAGGACCAGTTTCAGCACCAGCACCGCGCCCGTCTTGTCGAGCGGGTCGTTGCCGTTGCCGCACTTGGGGGATTGCACGCATGACGGACATCCCCCAGGGCACTCACACGCCTCGATGGCGGCGGCTGTGGCACCCAGCCAGGTGCGCGCCTGGCGAAAGCCCCGTTCGGCGAATCCCGCGCCGCCCGGGTAGCCGTCGTAGACGAAGACGCTCGGCAGGCCAAGGGGATCGGGTCCGACGGCGGTGGACAAACCGCCGATGTCCCCGCGGTCACAACTGGCTACCAACGGCAGCAGTCCGATCGCGGCATGCTCGGCGGCATGCAATGCTCCTGGAATCCGAGTCGCCTCAATACCGTTGCGTTGCAGCGCATCTTCGGTGATGGTATACATCACCGCGGTGGTGGCCAAGGTGTGTTCCGTCATGTCCAGTTCGATGAAGTCGATCACCTCCCCGGAGAGCCGGCGGCGCAGATACCCCACCACCTGGTGGGTGACGCGGACCGGCACCAACCCCAGCGTGACGGGCCCGAAGGCCAACCGTTCGCCCGCACCGGTGACGGCGATGTCGGTGATCTCCCGTGCGAACGTGGCGTAACCGGGGTCCTCGGCGTGAACGAACGCGATGCCTTCCTCGGTATCCAGCGAGTCCACCACGTAGCTGTCGCCCTGATGCAGATACACCGCGCCGGGGTGGACCGAAGCCGGCGCCTGGCTGGCACCGGCACTGCCCAGCAACCGTCCGGTATCGGCCTCCACGATGACGATCTGGCCGCCCGCCGAGCCCCGGATGTCCACCGCGGCATGCGGTTCCAGTCCGGGCACCGGAAAGTACTTCCCATTGCGCCGGCGCAGCAACCCGTCGTCGACCAGACCGTCGGCCACTGCGGTGGCGCCCAGAGTGTGCACCTCGGCATCGTCGAGCGGCAGTTCGGTTGCCGCACACAGCAGCTGCGGGCCCAGGATGTACGGGTTGGCCGGGTCGATCACCACCCGCTCGACCGGCTTGTCCAGTAGTGCGGCGGGATGGTGCACCAAATACGTATCCAGCGGATCGTCCCGGGCGATCAACACCACCAGCGCACCCTGGCCGCGCCGCCCGGACCGGCCGGCCTGCTGCCAGAACGAGGCGACCGTGCCGGGAAAACCGGCGAGCACCACCGCATCCAGCCCGGCGATGTCCACACCCAATTCCAGCGCATTAGTGGTGGCCAGGCCGCGCAACTGGCCCTGGGCCAGGGCGCGCTCCAACGCGGTGCGGTCCTCGGCGAGGTAACCGGCTCGATACGACGCCACCGTGTGGGATAACTCCGGCGCGATGTCGTCCAACCTCGCCTGCGCGCCCAGCGCGGTCAATTCCGCGGCGCGGCGCGACCGGACGAACGTCAGCGTTTGAGCGCCCTCGGCGATCAGGTCGGCCATCACCCGCGCCGCCTCGGCACCGGCGGAGCGACGAACCGGCGCGCCGTTCTCACCGGTCAGGTCGGCGCGCAACGCGGGTTCCCACAACGCCACGGTTCGGGCACCCTGGGGCGAACCGTCCTCGGTAACCTCCTCTACCGGAAGCCCGATCAGCTCGGCGGCCGTCGCGCCCGGCGAATCCGTTGTCGCGCTTGCGAAGATGACGGTCGGCATGGAACCGGGCTGAGTCGAGTAGCGCGCACACAACCGCAGCAAGCGGCGTAACACCATCGCCACATTGGAGCCGAACACCCCACGGTAGTAATGGCATTCGTCGACAACCACGAATCGCAGACCGCGCAACAGGACTGCCCAGCGGGCGTGGTTGCGAAGAATCGACAAGTGGATCATGTCGGGATTCGAGAACAACCATCGGGAACGTTCCCGCGCGAAGCGTCGGACCTCAGTGGGACTGTCGCCGTCGTAGGCGGTCGGTGCGACGTCGTGACATCGCGGAATCGCCGCGGTGAGCGCGTGTGCGGCGCGCAATTGGTCGTGGCCCAACGCCTTGGTGGGTGACAGGTAGAGCACCCGGGCCCGCGGATCGGTGGCCAGCGCGTTGAGGACAGGAAGCTGATAGGCCAGGGACTTGCCCGACGCGGTGCCGGTGCTGAGCACTACGTGACGGCCCGCGTAAGCCAGATCGGCGGCGGCGAATTGATGCGACCACGGAGATTCGATCCCGCACTCGGCGAACGCCTTGACCACATCGGACTCGGCCCAGGACGGCCAATCGTGCGGACGGCCGCTGCGCGGTGGCACTTCGGCGACATGACGCAGCGGGTGCTCGTCCAACGCGGTTCCGGCGAGTGCGGCAGCAAGCAGTTCACTGCCGAAACTCGCCATCTCGCTCCCTCCTGGATCCGTGGTGGAATCGGGCTTGGAATCGGCATTCGAATCGGCCGAAGACACAAGTCTGTCGCCGACGCGATGAACATGGTTGACTATTTGCGGTCGCAGCTTCTGTGTTCGTGTCAAACTTTCGCAGGATCGACGTTGCGGCCGCGGTTCCTGCGAGGTTAATCGGTCGGGTGAAGTTCCGGCGACTCAGCGAGGTATGGCGGTCGTACCAGGCCCGGGGCATCGAAAGGCGATGCCCCGCTCCCAGAAGAAAAGGAAAGATCGAGAGATGCCACAGGGAACTGTGAAGTGGTTCAATGCGGAGAAGGGCTTCGGGTTCATCGCCCCTGAAGACGGTTCCGCGGATGTGTTTGTCCACTACACGGAGATCCAGGGTTCGGGCTTCCGCACCCTCGAAGAAAACCAGAAGGTCGAGTTCGAGATCGGCCACAGCCCTAAGGGCCCCCAGGCCACCGGAGTCCGCTCCCTGTAGAGAAGAGCAGACCTTAACGGATACCCCCCGTGCAGACCCGCCCAACGGGTCCAGCCGGGGGGTTTCCTCATTCCCGCCGCAACCAGGACGCATCCCACTCGGCGCCGAACGCCGCGCCGATACCTCGAGACGCGGACGGGCCACCTGGCCTACTGTCGGTGGCGTGAGCCAGCTTTCCTTCTTTACAGCGGAGTCGGTGCCGCCTGCGGTCGCCGATCTCTCCGGGGTGCTGGCGGCGTCCGGGCAGATCGTCACCGTCGGTGCTACCGGTGAAAGTTCCGTCGCAGGTGCCCGGCTGTCGGTGGTCGTGGATCAGTCCTGGCGCGCCTCGGCGCTGGCGGAGATGATCCGAGAGGCGGGTCTGGCGGCCGAGATCAGCCGAACCGACGAGGACACCCCGCTGGTGCGCACCGCGGTGCACCCCTCGTTGAGCACGCTGGCCGCCGAATGGACGCGCGGCGCGGTCAAGACGGTGCCACCGCGCTGGCTGCCCGGGCCGCGCGAGTTGCGGGCGTGGACGCTGGCAGCCGGAAATCCCGAGGGCGAGCATTACCTGTTGGCCTTGGACCCCCACGCGCCGGACACCCACTCGCCGCTGGCGTCGGCTTTGATGCGGGTGGGCATCGCGCCCACCCTGATCGGTACCCGCGGCGGCCGGCCGGCACTGCGGATCAGCGGCCGCCGTAGGCTATCGCGCCTGGTAGAGAACGTGGGGGAACCGCCCGAAGGCGCCGACGCGTTATCGCGGTGGCCGAGAGTTTAGCCAGCAGACAGCGCCCGAAATCGGATCGGCTCGCCGCCGTTTCGGCGGAGGTCAGTTTGCGCAGGCGCGCCCAAGGGTGCGAAATTGTCAGGTGCCGCAGGGCGAAGGAACGGTTGCGTACCTGAATTTCACCGGAATTTTCGAGGCCGACCTGTCATTCTTCCTGCAGGTGGTCTCGCAGGGGGGACCAATCAGGGATGGAGCGTAAGGGCAGTTGGCTGACCCGAAACTAAAGGACACCAGCAGCGGCGGGAATGGCAGCCGCCGCCGACTCGTCATCGTCGAGTCGCCGACCAAGGCGCGCAAACTGGCCGGCTACCTGGGCTCCAGGTACATCGTCGAATCGTCGCGCGGTCATATCCGCGACCTGCCCCGGGCCGCCGCCGACGTGCCGGCGAAGTTCAAGTCGGAGCCGTGGGCGCGCCTCGGCGTGAACGTCGACGCGGACTTCGAACCGCTGTACATCATCAGCCCCGAGAAGAAGAGCACGGTCACCGAGCTCAAAGGCCTGCTCAAAGAGGTCGACGAGCTCTATCTGGCCACGGATGGTGACCGCGAGGGCGAAGCCATCGCCTGGCACCTGCTGGAAACCCTCAAGCCGAACATTCCGGTCAAGCGGATGGTGTTCCACGAGATCACCGAGCCGGCCATCCTGGAGGCCGCCGAAAACCCTCGCGACCTGGACATCGACCTGGTCGACGCGCAGGAAACCCGCCGCATCCTGGACCGGCTGTACGGCTACGAGGTCAGCCCCGTGCTGTGGAAGAAGGTCGCCCCCAAGCTGTCGGCGGGCCGGGTCCAATCGGTGGCCACCCGGATCATCGTGCAGCGCGAACGCGACCGGATGGCGTTTCGCAGCGCGTCCTACTGGGACATCGTGGCCCAGCTGGATGCCAGCGTGTCCGACCCGCAGGCCTCCCCGCCCACCTTCTCCGCCCGTTTGACCAGCGTCGACGGCCTGCGGGTGGCCACCGGCCGCGATTTCGACTCGCTGGGCGAGCTGCGCAAGGCCGACGAGGTGACCGTTCTCGACGAGGCCAGCGCGACGCAGCTGGCCGCGGGCCTGCGAGGCGCCCAGCTCAACGTCGCGTCGGTGGAGGAAAAGCCCTACACCCGGCGCCCCTACGCACCGTTCATGACCTCGACGCTGCAGCAGGAAGCCGGCCGCAAGTTGCGGTTCTCCTCCGAGCGCACGATGAGCATCGCCCAGCGGCTCTACGAGAACGGCTACATCACTTATATGCGTACCGACTCGACCACGCTGTCGGAGTCGGCGATCAACGCCGCACGCACCCAGGCCCGCCAGCTTTACGGCGCCGAATACGTGTCCCCGTCGCCGCGCCAGTACACCCGCAAGGTGAAGAACGCGCAGGAGGCCCACGAGGCGATCCGGCCGGCGGGCGAGACGTTTGCGACTCCGGACGCGGTGCGCCGCGAACTCGATGGTGACGAATTCCGCATCTACGAGCTGATCTGGCAGCGCACGGTGGCCTCGCAGATGGCTGACGCGCGCGGCACCACGCTGAGCCTGCGGATCAACGGCCAATCAGACGGCAGAGACGTGGTGTTCTCGGCCAGCGGTCGCACCATCACCTTCGCGGGGTTCTTGAAGGCCTATGTGGAGACGGTCGACGAATTGGCCGGCGGCGAGGCCGACGACGCCGAGAGCCGGCTGCCGCAGCTGACCCAGGGCCAGCGGCTGGACGCCATCGAACTCACCCCCGACGGCCATGCCACCAACCCCCCGGCGCGCTACACCGAGGCGTCGCTGGTCAAGGCGCTCGAAGAGCTGGGCATCGGCCGCCCGTCGACGTACTCGTCGATCATCAAGACCATCCAGGACCGTGGCTACGTGCACAAGAAGGGCAGCGCCCTGGTGCCGTCATGGGTGGCGTTCGCCGTAACCGGTTTGCTGGAACAGCATTTCGGCCGTCTCGTCGACTACGACTTCACCGCCGCGATGGAAGACGAACTCGACGCGATCGCCTCGGGCCAGGAGCGGCGCACCGACTGGCTCAACAACTTCTACTTCGGCGGCGAGCACGGCGTGGCCGACTCGGTGGCCCGCTCCGGTGGGCTGAAGAAGCTCGTCGGCGTCAATCTGGAAGGCATCGACGCTCGAGAAGTCAACTCCATCAAGCTCTTTGACGACGAGCAGGGCCGGCCGGTCTACGTCCGGGTGGGCAAGAACGGGCCCTATCTGGAACGCATGGTGCCCGGCGACGACGGCGAGCCGAAGCCGCAGCGGGCCAACCTCAACGACTCGCTGACCCCCGATGAACTCACCCTGGATGTGGCCGAGCAACTGTTCGCCACGCCGCAGGAGGGACGCGTGCTGGGCGTAGACCCGGAAACGGGTCACGAGATCGTCGCAAAGGACGGCCGTTACGGGCCATACGTTTCCGAGATCCTGCCCGAGCCGCCGCCCGGCGACGACGACGGCAGTGCCGCGCCCGCGAAGAAGGGCAAAAAGCCCACCGGCCCCAAGCCCCGCACCGGTTCGCTGCTGCGCACCATGGACCTGCAAACGGTGACGCTCGAGGATGCGCTGCGGCTGCTCTCGCTGCCCCGGGTGGTGGGTGTCGACCCTGAGTCCGGTGAGGAGATCACCGCACAGAACGGCCGCTACGGCCCATACCTGAAGCGCGGCACCGACTCTCGCTCGCTGGCGACCGAGGAGCAGATGTTCGACATCACCCTCGAGGAAGCGCTGAAGATCTACGCCGAACCCAAACGCCGCGGCAGGCAAGGCGCGGCCGCGCCGCCGTTGCGCGAGCTGGGCGCCGATCCCGCGACCGGTAAGCCGATGGTGATCAAGGACGGCCGGTTCGGACCGTACGTCACCGACGGCGAGACGAATGCCAGCCTGCGCAAGGGCGACGACGTCTTGTCGATCACCGATGAGCGCGCTGCCGAGCTGCTGGCCGACCGGCGGGCCCGTGGGCCGGCGAAGCGTCCGGCCAAGAAGGCGACCCGCAAGGCTCCGGCGAAGAAGGCGGCGGCCAAGAAGGCCGCCAAGCGCGGTTAGGCCGGTTCCGGGGTCTCAGTAGCCCGGGCCGATGGCCTCGCTGGACACTTCATCGTGGTGGACCGGGGTGGGTGCGGAGTCGCTAGTTCCGGCCAGACCCACCGGCCGCGCCAGCTGGGTGGGTGCCCGACGCCCGCGCAGCTCCACCACCTCGCCGACATCCCAGCACAGTGCTTCGGCATCGAGCGCGCCGCTGACCGCGATCGCCGACGCGAGCACGTGGCCGGGTTCGAGCTTGGCCAGCTCGGTGAGCCGGGCCGCCTCGTTGACCGGGTCGCCGATCACGGTGTACTCGAAGCGGGCCTGCGCGCCGATGTGGCCGGCGATCGCCCGCCCGGACGACACCCCGATGCCGAACTCCGCCGAACCGATCACCGGGAGGAGCGCGTCGTGCAATTCCCGCGCGGCGGCCAGCGCCCCACCGGGTGAGTCGGGGTGTTCGATCGGCGCCCCGAAGATGGCCAGCGCGGCGTCACCCTGGAACTTGTTGACGAAACCGCCATGCTTGCCAACGGTTTCCACGACCACCCGGAAGAACTCGTTGAGCAGGTGAACCACCTCGGCGGGCGGCCGGGTCGAGGCCAACTGGGTGGAGCCGACCAGGTCGACGAACAGCACCGCGACATCACGCTCCTGGCCGCCCAGCTCGGTTCCGCGCTCCAGCGCCCGGCGGGCCACGTCTTCACCGACGTAGCGGCCGAACAGGTCACGCAGCCGCTGCCGCTCGGACAGGTCGCGCACCATGTCGTTGAAGCCGGCCTGCAGCAGGCCCAGCTCGCTGGCGTCGTAGATCTGCATGTGCGCGTTGTAGTTTCCGCGCTGCACCTCCGAGAGCGCCCAGCGCAGCTGGCGCAGCGGATCGGCGATCGACATGGCCACCAGCAGCGTGCTGACCAGCCCGATGCCCAGCGCCGCCATCGCCAGCAACAGGATCGGGGTGAACAACTTCTCCGGGGTGGCGTGCAGCAGCGAGGTCTTGTCGGCCACCACCGCCAGCACGATCGCCAGCACCGGCACGGCGGTGGACAGCATCCAGGTCAGGATCTGCCGCAGAATGACCCCGGGCGCCTTGACGTTCTCGGGCACCCCGCTACGCAAGGCGGCCACCGCCACCGGCCGCAGCACCCGCTCGGACTGTAGGTAGCCGATGATCGAAGTGGCCGCGGCACCCAGCCCGGTGGCCACTGCCACCACGGGCGCGGCGAATCGGGCCACCGACCAGCTGGCGATGATGAACACCACGCTGCCGATCGCCCAGGCCACGATGCTGATCAGGGTGCGGTAGAACGGCATCCGCAGGGCTCGGCTGCGGGCCAGTTCGGTGGCGGCCGGGTCGGCCTCGGCGAGCATGTTGTCGCGGCGCTGCCACCGGAACACCGGCAGCAGCAGCCGGAGCGTCACGGCCAAACCGGTGAGGAACACCACCACCAGTGCGGCGCCGAAAATTGCCAAATTCAGCACCGGCAGATCCTGCAACTGGATGCGGTCCTCGGGCGGCAGCGCGTAGCGCAGGAAACCCAAGACGAACAGGGCGCCGATGATGTCGGCCTGCAGCATGCTGAGCGAGAACAACGGCCACGGCGTACGCATCACCCAGCGGAAGAATCCGCTGATCCGCCCCGGTAGTGCCGCCGCCGTTGTCACGAACCCACCGTATCGGTCAGCGGCGACCTCTCGGAAACTTAATAAGGATCTCGGCAGGTCGCTTAAGGCGCCCGAACGGCACGGTAGATAACGGAATGGTCGCGGTACGGTGGCTGTTCGGTATCTGTCGGCACCGCCACTACTGTTACCGGTGATGTCCGGGGTGTTTACGCGGCTGGTAGGCCAGGACGCGGTGACGGCTGAGTTGCTGGCCGCCGCCAGAGCCGCGCGTGGTGACGCAGGCCACAGGGAAGCCGGCGCCGGGACTATGACACATGCGTGGCTGATCACCGGTCCGCCGGGTTCAGGCCGTTCGGTGGCGGCGCTGTGCTTCGCGGCCGCACTGCAGTGCACGTCCGACGGGGAGCCGGGATGCGGGCGTTGCCACGCCTGCACGACGACCATGGCCGGCACCCACGCCGACGTGCGGCGGGTGATTCCCGAGGGCCTGTCCATCGGCGTCGACGAGATGCGTTCGATCGTGCAGATCGCGTCGCGGCGCCCGGCTACCGGGCGCCGGCAAATTGTGGTGATCGAAGATGCCGATCGACTGACCGAGGGTGCCGCCAACGCTCTGCTGAAGGTGGTCGAAGAGCCGCCGCCGTCGACGGTGTTCCTGTTGTGCGCGCCGTCGGTGGACCCCGAGGACATCGCCATCACGTTGCGCTCCCGGTGCCGGCATGTGGCGCTGGTGACCCCGTCGACCGAGGCGATCGCGGGCGTGCTGGTGGACAGCGACGGCCTGACCCCCGACACGGCGAACTGGGCGGCGTCGGTCAGCGGTGGGCACGTGGGCCGGGCCCGGCGGCTGGCCACCGACCCCGAGGCCCGGGCGCGCCGGGAGCGGTCGCTGACGCTGGTGCGCGACGCCGCGACCCCGTCGCGGGCCTACGCCGCCGCAGAGGAGTTGGTGGCCGCGGCGGAAGCCGAGGCCGTAGTACTGACCGCGGACCGCGCCGAGGCCGAGACCGAAGAACTGCGCACGGCCCTGGGGGCCGGCGGCACCGGCAAGGGCACCGCGGGCGCGATGCGGGGGGCTGCCGGGGCGATGAAGGACCTTGAGCGACGCCAGAAGTCGCGTCAGACCCGGGCATCGCGGGATGCGCTGGACCGCGCGCTGATCGACCTGGCGACTTATTTCCGGGATGCGCTGATGGCCTCCGCCAATGCCGGGGCGGTGCGGGCCAACCATCCGGATATGGCCGAGCGGGTGGCGGCGCTGGCCGCTCATGCCCCGCCGGCGCGGCTGCTGCGCTGCATCGAAGCGGTCCTGGAGTGCCGCGAAGCGCTGGCGATCAACGTCAAGCCCAAGTTCGCCGTCGACGCCATGGTCGCCACCATCGGCCAGGAACTGCGCGACTGATCGCCCGGCGACGATGCAGACGGCGTAGCCGTGTGAGGCGGGGGTACCCCCAGCCGCAAAGCGGCGAGGGGGCGAGCGGGCAATCCTGATTTCGTGGTGCCCGCCCGCCTGCCGTAGACTCGTGCCGCCCGGCGTGCGGGTATGCCGCCTTAGCTCAGTCGGTAGAGCGATTCACTCGTAATGAATAGGTCGGGGGTTCGATTCCCCCAGGCGGCTCCATTTTTTACACGGGTGCGACGAATCCGACCGGGCCCGACGCGATGCACAACGCCAGCGCGGTGGTGTTGGCCCGCACGGTGATTGCGTCCCCGGCGCCCGGAATGCGGGCGAAGACCCGGTTGAGCCCGGGATGCACCGGCACTTTCACCTCAGGTCCGTGGGTCATCGACAAGGTCATCGATCCGTCGCTGTTGGCCAGGTAGTTCAGTTCGACGGTCCAGTCGGCCGGCAGCAGCGGGCCGTCGAGGGCCATGCGCGCCGGTTTGTCCGGTTGGGCGAAGTACCCGCATTGCGGCATCGGTCCCGGCGCGATGGTCCGAACCCAGGTCACCCGCGCGTTGATCAGCCGGCCCGAACGGTCGAACATGCGTAATTGCGTTGTGGCAGAGGCGAACTCGGGTCTATCGCGCAGCAGCGCGAACAGGTGGCTGGCCAGATTCTCCGGCGCGGCCACCCGCTGCAGGATCAACGGATCGACCTCCTGATCCAGCAGCGGCGCATCCGAGGCCGCATGCGCCGCGGCCAGATCGGCCCGAGCATTGCGGAGGTAGGGCTGGACGGGGCTGTCGCGCCAGCTGGTCAGGAACGTGGCCGTCGAGTACAGGCTGCTGGCCGCGAACAACACCGCTGAACCCGCCGCCACGGCGGTGCGTTTCGGCGACGCATCGAGCCAACGCGGTCCGGTCCGCCGGTTAGGGGCGCGCAATGCCACGGCGGCCAGCAGAGCCAGCACCACGACGAGATCCGGCAGGTAGCGCAGCGTCTGCGCGAGTTCCAGCGCGGTCTGCCTCGACGACCTCATCAGATAGATCGGCACCTGGCAGGCCACCGCGTAGCCGACGGCGGTCAGCCACACCGGCCCGATCCGCTCCTTGCGCAGCAGCGACACCGCCACGATTCCAGCCAGCACCAGCCAGCCCAGCGCCATCACCGACGGCGGGGGAGTGGCCCACGGTGAGGCCGGCGCCCATCGGTCCCAGTGCCACGGGCCGCCGGCCAGCCCCGGCACGATGCCGTGCGTGACCGAGCGCACCAGCAGCTGCCACGTCATCGACAGATCCGAACTCCACCGCTGCTGATTGACCACGGCCAGATACAGCGCGACCCAAGCGGCGGTGAGCGCCAGTGCGGCGACCCACAATCGCATGCCGGCCCGCCACGCCGTCGCGAGCGCAGATCTCAGGCTCCGATCACCGTTGACGTGGCACAGCAACGCGGTCACCGCGAATGCGACAAACGGGATCACCGCCGACTTTTCGAAGAACAGCAACCCGCCGAAGTAGACCAGCACCCCGGTCACCGCGTAGCGCTGTTGGCCGGTGCGCACCAGCAGGATGGCGTCGGCGCACACCCCGGCCAGCGCCGCCAGCATCGGCAACGAGTTCAGCGCTGCCGCCCACCACGCGAATCCGGGCACACCCAACGGAGTGAACAACGCAAACGTGAGCGGGATCAACAGCACCGGCCGCCAGCCCAGGATGACGTACAGCGCACGCAGCAACGCCAGCGAGGCCAGCAGTTGCAGCACCAGCAGGCTGACCGCGGGCCAGGTCCAGTTCAGCGGCGCCAACCGGATGATGATGCCCGCGACCAGAAATGCCCCGGGCATGACATGCCCGTCGTGGTCGTCGAACAGGTACGCCGGCGCGAGCAGATTGTGGGTGCCGGCCTTGCCGATGAGGATCAGGTCGTCCCAATAGAAGTAGCCTCCGAACGCCAGCACCGCGCGCACCACCAGCTGCACCGCGATGAGCGCGGCGGCCACGACCGCTATGTATGGTGGGCCGGTGCGTGCACTGGTTACCGGAGCAGCCGGATTCATCGGCTCGACGCTAGTCGACCGTCTGTTGGCCGACGGTCATGCGGTGGTGGGGCTCGACAACTTCGCTTCCGGCCGCGCGACCAACCTCGAACACCTGGCCGACAATCCGGCACACGTCTTCGTCGAGGCGGACATCGTGACCGCCGACCTGGAGGCGATCTTCGAAGAGCACCGCCCGGAGGTGGTGTTCCACCTGGCCGCCCAGATCGACGTGCGGCATTCGGTGGCCGACCCGCAGTTCGATGCTTCGGTCAACGTCATCGGCACGGTGCGGCTGGCCGAGGCGGCACGCCGGGCGCAGGTCCGCAAGGTCGTGCACACCTCCTCGGGTGGGTCCATCTACGGCACCCCATCGCGCTACCCCACCCCGGAGACGCTGCCCACCGACCCGGCATCGCCATATGCCGCGGGCAAAGTGGCGGGCGAGATTTACCTGAACACCTTCCGCCATCTGTACGGCTTGGAGTGCTCGCACATCGCCCCGGGCAACGTGTATGGCCCACGTCAGGATCCGCACGGTGAAGCCGGCGTGGTGGCGATCTTCGCTCAGGCGCTGCTATCGGGTAAGCCCACCAAGGTTTTTGGCGACGGCAGCAACACCCGCGACTACGTCTTCGTCGATGACGTGGTGGACGCCTTCGTCAAGGCGTCCGGGGACGCCGGCGGAGGGCAGCGCTTCAACATCGGCACCGGCATCGAAACCTCAGACCGCCAATTGCATTCGGCGGTGGCCGCCGCCGTCGGAGCACCCGACGACCCCGAGTTCGCGCCGCCGCGGCTCGGCGATCTCAGGCGCTCCTGCCTCGACATCAGTTCGGCCGCAAAGGTTTTGGGGTGGCGGCCAAAGGTCAGGCTCAGCGACGGGGTGGCCCGCACGGTGGAATACTTCCGGCAGACCCACGGCTCCTAGCCCGCTTCGGGCGCCTGCGCGGATTGCATCGCCATGGCCCGGGCCAGTCGTGCGTAGCGCAGTTCCAAGTCCTTGAACCGCATGTACGTGCTGAGCGTGGTGAAGCAGAACGCCATGATCAGCGCGTAGAGCATCAGGTCGGTGCCGCGACGCACCCCGAACCACTGCGCCACCACCGTGGTGTCATCGGGACGCAGCACGGCATAGATGCCGCCCAGCACGAACACCACATAGCCGACCTTGACCCACGCCTTCGACCGCGAATTGCGGCGCGACCGCAGCAGATAGACCAGCAGCGCGACGATCGACCCGATCAGCAGCACCTGAATCCAGTTCATCTTCCAACCCTTCTCATCTCGGAAGCCTCCCTCGCAGGAACCCGTCAAAAATGATGTTGACGCCGTTGAGCAGCGGTTGACCCTTCGACATCGAGTACTCGGTGTAGAGCACCTCGATCGGTTCTTCGGTTACCCGCCAATGATTTTCGTCGATCAACATGATGAATTCGTTGGCGTGGCTCATGCCGCTCATGGTGATGTCCAGCCCGTCGGCGACCGTCTTGTTGAATACCCGCAGTCCATTGTTGGTGTCGGTCAGGCCAAGTCGGCGCCCGCGACGGCTCAGTCGTGCGGCGGTCTGCAACACGATGCGTTTCACAAACGGCGGCCGGGCACCGCGCTGGGCGCCGAACCGGGTCCCGATGACGACGTCGACGTCACCGACGAGCAACCGGTCGACCATCGTCGCCAGGTCTTTGACGCGGTGCTGGCCGTCGGCGTCGAAGGTGGCGAAGATCTGGGCTCCGGGCTGTTTGCGCGCGTACTCGACACCGGTCTGGATGGCCGCCCCCTGACCGAGGTTGATCGGATGCCGCACCAGGTGAGCTCCGGCCCGCCGGGCGATCTCACCGGTTTCGTCGGCGCTGCCGTCGTCGACGCAGACCACATGGTCGAATACGGAGCGCACATCGGCGACCACCTCGCCGATGACAGCTGCTTCGTTGAAGGCGGGAATGACGACCCAGACGACCGAATAATGTGTTTCAGTACCCATCTAAGCCCACAACGTACACGCTGCTGCAGGTCAAATCAGCCGGTAGAGCGCGCGGCGCGCGACAACGCCACCAGATGAACGCCGATTCCCGCCAGCGGCCCGCACAACAACCCGACCACTGTTCGGGTCTGCAGGGACAGCGGTAGTAACAGCAGCATTCCCGAGGCGACCGTGGCGCTCACCCAGCCCAGCGAATAGGCCCGGTGCAGCGCGGCGGCCACTGTGGCCGCGCCGGTCAGCGTCAGCATGGCGATGGACACCGCGGCCGCTGTCAGCCAGGCCAGCAGTGCGCTGCTGGCGTGGTACTGCGGCCCGAAGGCGACCCGCAACAACCACGGGCCCACCGCGCCCGCGGCCAGCACCCCGACCGCGCCGATCGCGCCGACGATCCCGGCCGGGGCGAGCAGGGCCCGAACCCGGTCGCTGCGCTTGTCGACGAAATGTGCAATCAGGTTGCCCTGCATGGCCGTCAGCGGCACCAGCAGTGGCGCCCGGGTCAGCGTGACGGCAAGGATGATCACCCCGCCCTCGGCCCCGAGCTCGGCACTGGTCAGCTTCAGCAGCACCGGAAATCCCATCACCAGGATGGCGCTGGCACCGGCCGCGGTGATCGAATGCGCGGTGCCCCGCAGGAAGGTCGCCACGCCCCCCGGTGTCAGCGTGCGAGCGGTGGCCCGGGTGGCCGGTGAAGCCAGCAACAAGATCAGCCAGGCGACCGCGCCCGCCACCGTCGCCCACAGGAAACCGGCCAGGCGCCATCCCAGCGCCACGGTGGCCGCGGCGACCATCACCCTGATGACGGCGTCGGTCACCATCAGCGCGCCGTAGCGGGTCCACTGGTTGGTGCCGGCCAGCATGCCCAGCAGGGTGGCATGCACGCAGAACCCGGCCAGCCCGACGCTGAGCAGTGCCACCGACAGCGCGCGTTCGGCCACGAACACCCGCCCACTCCACAACGGCGAGCTGGCGGCGACCAGCACAGCCGCGCCAACCCCGATCAGCATGGCCACCCGCGGCGGATGGGTACGGGGTTCGCCGCGCACCGGCAGCGCGGCCAGCTCGTCGATATAGGGCATCGAGCGGACTTCCCGCGTGGTCTCTTGCAGCAGGCCAAAGGCGGCCCCGGTCACCAGGCCGAACGCCCCCCAAAAGACGCCGAATACCGAAAAGCCGCTCGGCGCCAGGTCGCGGGCGGCCAGATAGATCACCGCGTAACCGCACAGCGCCGTCACGGCGGTGGCGGTACCGACCCGGGCCACGCTGCCGCGTGCCACCGGCCCCTGTGAGGCGTTGATTTCGGTCATCGGGGCGGCGGCGCTTTCGGCCGGCTGGCCCGATCTATCGCCATAGTTTGAAAATGGTAAGCGCCGCGCAGCGATGACCCATGGCGGCGATCGGGTTCGCTAGTGTGAGCGGCTGTCGGGAAGGGATCCATGGCCGCGCTGCGCACCTTCGGAATTTCGCTGTTGGTCACGACGGCGGCCCTCGCCCTCGGATTTGCCTACGGCGGCTTCAAAGGTCTCTACCTGTTGCTGGTACTGGCAGCCCTCGAGGTGTCGTTGTCGTTCGACAACGCCATCATCAACGCCTCGATCCTGAAGCGGATGAGCCGGTTCTGGCAGCGGATGTTCCTGACGATCGGGATGCTCGTCGCCGTGTTCGGTATGCGACTGTTCTTCCCGCTGCTCATCGTGTGGGCGACCGCGGGCCTGGACCCGGTGCGCGCGATGAAGTTGGCGCTGCATCCGCCGCCGCACGGTGCGCTGGAGTTTCCGGACGGCTCGCCCAGCTATGAAAAGCTCGTCCTCGCCGCGCACCCCCAGATCGCGGCGTTCGGCGGAATCTTCCTGTTGATGCTGTTCCTGGAATTTGTTTTCTATGACCGAGACATCAAGTGGCTCAAGTGGTTTGAAGTCCCGTTTGCACGCATCGGTCAGCTGGGGCAGGTAACGCTGGTGGTGACCGCTGTCGTGCTGGTTCTGGTGGGCACGCAGTTGACACACTCCGGCGACGAGGCGGCGACGGTACTGACCGCCGGCCTGCTGGGCATGGTGACCCGTCTGGTGGTCAACGGTCTGAGCCGGGCATTTCGGCCGTCCGGTGACGAAGCCGGCTTACCGAGAACCGGCTGGGCCGGCCTGAGCCTGTTCTTCTATCTCGAAGTTCTCGACGCGGCCTTCTCGTTCGACGGTGTCACCGGCGCGTTCGCCATCACCTCGGACCCCATCATCATTGCGCTGGGGCTGGGGTTGGTCGGCTCGATGTTCGTCCGGTCGATCACCATCTATCTGGTGCGCCAGGAAGCGCTGGGCCGCTATGTGTATCTCGAGCACGGCGCGCACTGGGCGATCGGGGCGCTGGCCGTGATCATGCTGGGCTCCATCGAGCCGCGGTTCGAAGTCCCCGAGCCGGTCACCGCCTCGGTCGGCGTGTTCGTCATCGTCGCGGCGCTGGCGTTGAGCATCCTGCGCAATCGCCGCGTCGCCCGCGCCGCGGCGCAGGACGGGACCAGTGCCGCGTGTGTCAGTGCCCCTGAGCCTTGAACCGCTCCACCGAACGCTGGATCTCCGCCTCGGCTTCGGCGCGGCCAACCCAGTCGGCGGCCTTGACGAACTTGCCCGGTTCCAGGTCCTTGTAGTGCACGAAGAAATGCTTGATCACGTCCAGCTCGAACTCCGGCACGTCCCCGATGTCCTGGATGTGTTCCCACCGGTGGTCACCGGCCGGCACGCACAAAACCTTGTCGTCGCCGCCTTTTTCGTCGGTCATCCGGAACATGCCCACCGGACGGGCCTCCACGATCACGCCGGGAAACACCGATTGCGGCAGCAGCACCATCGCGTCCAGCGGGTCGCCGTCCTCGCCGAGGGTGTCCTCGATGAAGCCGTAGTCGGTCGGATAAGCCATCGCGGTGTACAGGTAGCGGTCCAGACGTAGCCGTCCAGTCTCGTGGTCGACCTCGTACTTGTTCCGCTGGCCCTTCTGGATCTCGATGGTCACGTCGAATTCCACCGCGTCGGCTCCTTGTCTGGTATGCAGGCGTTTGTTTGGGCAGGCCAAATTTGCTCTGCTACACCCTAGACGAGCCCATGCCCGCCGATTCGGCAGAATGGGTTCAGACAGTCAGGAGAGTGATGGCCCGTACTCGCTGGCAAAAATCCACCCCAGTGTTCATCGGGTTGGGCGTGCTGGCGTTCGTCGTCGCCGTAGTGGTGGCTGCGACGTTCTTCACCACGACCGGACACGGCGCCAACAGCGCACATGCCCCGATACCGGCTCCGCATGCACCGCCGGTCAAGCCGGGAATGACCCCGGTGAGCGAGACCGCAGAGCTACCCAGCGGACCCGGGGTCGCCGCGATGCTGGCGCCGGTGGCGGGCGACCCCAACCTGGGCCGGTTAGGCGGCCGGATCACCGACGCCATCACCGGAAAAGAGTTGTGGCAGGTGGCCGATGACATGCCGCTGGTGCCTGCGTCGACCAACAAGGTGCTCACGGCGGCCGCGGCATTGCTGACGTTGGACCATCAGGCCCGCATCAGCACCCGCGTGGTGGCCGGCAGCCAGAACGCGCAGGGGCCGGTGGTGCTGGTGGGCGCGGGCGATCCGGTGCTGTCGGCGGCACCGCCAGGCGTGGAGAGCTGGTACCGGGGGTCGGCCCGGATCAGCGATCTCGTCGAACAGATCCGCCGCAGCGGCGTGACGCCCACAGCGGTGCAAGTGGACATCTCGGCGTTCAGCGGGCCGACGATGGCACAGGGCTGGGACGCGGCCGACGTCGACAACGGCGACATCGCGCCGATCGAGCCGGTGATGATCGACGCCGGACGCATCCAGCCCACAACGGTCAACTCGCGCCGGTCCCGGACGCCGGCACTGGACGCCGGACGGGAGTTGGCCAAGGCGCTGGGCCTGGACCCGAACGCCGTGACCACCGCCACCGCACCGTCGGGGGCGCGGCAGCTGGCGGTCGTGCAGTCGGCGCCGCTGGTGCAGCGGCTGTCCGAGATGATGGACCACTCCGACAACGTGCTGGCCGAAAGCATCGCCCGCGAGGTGGCGGGCGCGATCAACCGGCCGCGCAGCTTCGCCGGCGCCGCCGACGCGGTGACCAACCGGTTGACCACCGCCCACGTCGACACCACCGGCGTGGTGCTGCTGGATTCCAGCGGGCTCTCGGTCGACGACCGGCTGACGGCTAAGACGCTCGATGGCGTCTTGCAGGCCGCCGCGGGGCCCGACCAGCCGTCGCTGCGCGCGCTGCTGGATCTGCTGCCCATCGCCGCCGGCAGCGGAACGCTGGCCGATCGCTTCACCGACGCGTCCACGGCCCAGGGTCCCGCGGGCTGGTTGCGGGCCAAAACCGGCTCCCTGACCGACATCAATGCGCTGGCCGGGGTGCTCACCGACCGAAGTGGGCGGGTGCTCACTTTCGCCTTCATCTCCAACGGCTCCGGCCCGAACGGCCGCAATGTCATGGACGCGTTGGCGACTCGGCTGTGGTTCTGCGGGTGCTCATGACGCCGGCGCCGGACCTGACGCTGGGTACTACCGTCGACTGGCAATTCGCGGCCACGGTCGGTCGACGGCTGGCCCGGCCGGGCCCGCCGTCCAGCGACTACACCCGCGGCCAGGTGATCGACGAACTTGCCGGTGCGTCCGTCAAAGCCGAACCCTTGGTGCGTGATGTCACCGGCCTGGTCACGAACGGCACAGTGCCCGCCGCGCGCATCGTCGACCGCCCGGAGTGGATCGCCGCGGCCACCGAGTCGATGCGGGTGATGATGAACGGCAGCGACAAGCCCCGCGGGTTTTTCACCGGCCGCGTCACCGGTGCGCAGACGGGCGCCGTCCTGGCCTACGTGTCCTCGGGGATCCTCGGGCAATACGACCCCTTCGCCGACGGCAAGACCGGTTGCCTACTGCTGGTGTATCCCAACGTCATCGCCGTCGAGCGCCAGCTGCGGATCCAGCCGTCCGATTTCCGGCTGTGGGTGTGCCTGCACGAGGTCACCCATCGGGTCCAGTTCACCGCGAACCCCTGGCTGCCCGACTACATGTCCGAAGCGCTGGGCCTGTTGACCCGCGACGCCGGTGAGGACATGGGCCAGGTGATCAGCCGGCTCGCCGACTATGCCCGCAACCGAGGCAGCGCGGCTGCGGATTCGGACGCCAACTCGGCCGGAATTCTCGGCCTGGTGCGCGCGGTGCAGTCCGAACCCCAGCGGCAGGCGCTGGATCAGTTGCTGGTGCTGGGCACCCTGCTGGAGGGCCACGCCGACCACGTCATGGATGCCGTCGGGCCGATGGCGGTGCCATCGGTAGCCACCATCCGCCGCCGGTTCGACGAGCGCCGCCACCGCAAGCAGCCGCCACTGCAGCGTTTGTTGCGCGCACTGTTGGGGCTCGACGCCAAGCTCAGCCAATATACCCGCGGTAAGGCGTTCGTCGACCATGTGGTCGGTCGGGTGGGAATGGCGCAGTTCAACGCCATCTGGACGGGCCCCGAGACGCTGCCGTTGCCCATCGAGATCGAAGAACCCCAGCGATGGATCGACAGGGTGCTGTAGGCCAACTGCGTGCGGCCGTCGAGGCGTTCAGCAAGGCCCACCTCGCCGCCGTCGAACAGTGGTGCGTGGCGCTGTCCGGCGGCCCCGATTCCCTGGCGCTCACCGCGGTCGCGGCCCAGCTGCGGCCCACCACCGCGGTGATCGTCGACCATGGCCTGCAGCCCGACTCGGCCGCCGTCGCCGACACCGCCCGGGCACAGGCCGACGCATTGGGATGCGTTGCGGCGCAAGTGGTTCGGGTGCAGGTGGGCAACCGAGGCGGGCCCGAGGCGGCGGCGCGCGCCGCCCGCTACACCGCGTTGAGCGCCTACACCGCCGGCCCCGTGCTGCTGGGCCACACGCTCGACGACCAGGCCGAGACGGTGCTGCTCGGGCTGGGGCGCGGGTCCGGGGTGCGCTCGATCGCCGGGATGCGCCCCTATGACCCGCCTTGGTGCCGGCCGTTATTGGGCGTGCGGCGTGCGGTGACGCACGCGGCATGCCGGGAGCTGGGCCTGGTTCCCTGGCAGGATCCGCACAACACCGACCGCCGCTTCACCCGGACCCGGCTGCGCAACGAGGTGCTGCCGTTGCTGGAAGACGTGCTGGGAGGTGGCGTGGCCGAGGCGCTGGCCCGCACCGCGGTGGCGTTGCGGGAGGACTCCGAATTGATCGACACGCTGGCCGCCCGGGCGCTGCCGGAGGCCAGGGCGGATTCCGGCCTGCGGGTTCAGGCGTTGGCGGCGCTGGATGGCGCCGTGCGGCGCCGGGTGATCCGGGCCTGGCTGTTGGCGGGCGGGGCAACAGACCTGACCGACAAGCAGATCCGGGGGGTGGACACGCTGGTCACCGGCTGGCGCGGCCAGGGCGGCGTGGCGGTGGGGTCGCCCCTGCGGGATGAGCGATTGTTCGCGGGCCGTCGCGACGGCGTCCTGACGTTGTGGCGCGAGCCGGTCGGCAAGCCGATCCAGTAACCGCAATATCGGGGCTGCCATTGGTTATTCGCCCGCCGTCGTGGCACTCTGTGGGCGTGGCTCAGATCTCCTCGGCGATCACCCCCTCCCAGCCCGCGGAGCTGTACCCCGGGGATATCAAGTCTGTCCTGCTTACGTCGGCGCAAATTCAGGCGAGAATCGCCGAACTCGGTCAGGAAATCGGAGAGCATTACCGCGACGCGGCGACCAAGACCGGTCAGGATCTCCTGCTGATCACCGTGCTCAAGGGTGCTGTGATCTTTGTCACCGACCTGGCCCGGGCGATCCCGGTGCCCACCCAGTTCGAATTCATGGCTGTCAGCTCCTACGGGTCTTCGACGTCCTCCTCGGGCGTGGTGCGAATTCTCAAGGACTTGGATCGCGACATCCAGGGCCGCGACGTGCTGATCGTCGAGGACGTCGTCGACTCCGGCCTGACCTTGTCCTGGCTGCTGCGCAACCTCAAAACGCGTCACCCGCGCTCGCTGCGAGTGTGCACCCTGCTGCGCAAACCCGACGCGCAGGGCGCCCACGTCGACATCGCCTACGTGGGCTTTGACATTCCCAACGACTTCGTCGTCGGGTACGGCCTCGATTACGACGAGCGCTATCGCGACCTGTCCTACATCGGCACCCTGGACCCCAGGGTCTACCAGCAGTAGGCCAGCGGCTGGTTCGTCGGGCTAGCGGCGATCGCAAGCGCGGCGAGGCCGGGCGCGGCGGGTGGCCGCCGTCGGGCTAGCGGCGATCGCAAGCGCGGCGAAGCCGGGCGCGGCGGGTGGCCGCCGTCGGGCTCAGTCCAACTCCCACACCGCGGTCACCGAGAACTTCACCGTCTGCTGCCCGGGTTCCAGAGGGACCATGGACGGCATCGCCCGCGGTGCCCCGGCCGGTGGCGGAGTGTTGCCGGTGGCCTCCGAGATGGACAGCACCCGGCCCAGCCGGAGCCCGGATAGCTGGGCGTACTGCTCGGCGCGGCTCTTGGCGTCGTTGAACGCCCGAGACCGGGCATCCTTGACCAGTTGTGAATCGTCGGCGATGGAATAGCGGACGGATCTGATCCGGGTGGCGTCGCCGCCCGTGCCGACGATGAGGGCCAGCAGCCGCGACGCGGCATCCGTCGGGTGGATCTTGACGGCGATGGCGTTGGTGGCGCGGTACCCGCTGATTGCGGCCGTACCACCGGAACTGGGGTTGTTGTATTCCGGCGACAGCGTGACCTCGGTGGTGCTGATGTCCTTGCGGTCGATGCCGGCGTCGGCAAGTGCGTTGATGACCGCCTGTTGACGGTCGTTGGTCTGATTCATCGCGGTGGTGACGTCGGGCGCGGTGAATTCGATGCCGACGTCGGCGGTCAAGGTGTCCGGGACGCCTTGAACCTGGCCGGTACCCACCACCGTGACCTGACGGGGGTTGGCGCCGGACGGCGGCGGATTGTGCTTGTCGCACGCCGACACTGCGGCGATGGCCAGGCCCGCCGTGGCGACCGCGGCGAGAGCGATCGTTCGGCGGACAAGACTTTCACTGCTGGGTTTCGGCATGACTGGACCCTAGCGTCTACGGTGCTTCGAATCGAGGTTGCTTCGTCCGCTACGGGCTGCCCGCTTCACGACTGGGCGTTGCACACAATTGCCCTTGCGTGAGCGCGTGATTGGTGCGCTTCGTTGCCTTGTCCGCAGCCGGTCCGCACTACAGAAGCGGCAGTATCCTTCCGCCCGGACCCTCGTCGGGTGGTTCGGTCGGATCGGACCTGAATCCACGAAATCCGCCGTCCTTCGTCCGCTTATCCGCCAGTCGCCTCTGGACGTCGTCGGGGAGACGCCCAATGCGGTCAGGCGAATTCCACAGTTCCCAGGTTTGAATCGCCCAGTACAAGGCGAACTCGATGATCACCGCCGATTCCAGCCAAATGACCCACGGCTCCCACCTGGGATGCTTGAGATGTACTGCGACAACTGCGATTAACGTCACCACCATCACTACGGCCACGATCCGGTAGCACCACTTATAGCGGTCCTTGTTCGGTGCCTTCACCGGGTCCTCGTGCCCGACGACGAGTGCGGCGCAGAACACGGTGATGATGAAGGACAAAAGCATCAGGAAACCGGCGATGCCGTGGATATGCGCGTAGAACGTGTTTGGGAAAAAGACAAGGGTAATGAAGCCGACCGCCATAATCACCCAGAAGATCCACAGCGCCGCAGTTCCCAACGGGCTTTTCTTATGCCGAGTGTGGTTGCGCCAGTGCAGCACGGCCATCGCCGTCCAGCCCACAATCAGTGCGACGACGACCGCCCAGACGTTGGGCTGAATTGCGGGCTTGAATGCATCCGGCAGATCATGTTGCCCACACCGTTCCTCGGGCGTGAGCGGACCCTGTGGCACCATCGCGATCATCAACGCGGAAACACCCGCGAGAGTCAACAGCGCATCCTCGGTGTCGTTGCTGCCCTTGTACATGATGAATAGCGTGCCGAGCGCCAGAAGCGCGGCGATCAGGATGCTGTGCGCGGAGGTGTAATAGTAAGCACTGAGGGCGAATTGCCAGCAGGTTGCCGACAGCTGTTCGATGACGATGGCCACGAATACCATCAGCGTTACGATCACCATGCCGACGCGTAGGTCACGGTATATGGCAAGTGTGATGGGCGTTGGTTTCTGGTCGTTCATGCTGCCTACTTCGGCGTGTCCGGTATCTAATCGCGGACGATAGACGGTGATATCGCTATCCGCAGGGGATTAGCGAAACACGTGCGCATTGGTCCGCTCGGTCGATCGCGCTGCCGGCCGCAACGGCGATCGAGGCTGACAAGTCTTTCGAGATCGACTCGCCGCGACGTCCATAAGGCGGCCTGCGGCGGCGCTGGCTTCGCTCAGCTTGCAGACGTGAATAATGATATGTGACAGCCCATTTGACACTAAAGCCATGACGATGAGCAGGGCGACTATCATCACCAGCGGCAGGTCCAGGGCCAGGGCAAGCCATATCAGGGCGGGCGTTGCGACTGGCCCGACGATGAATCCCGCCAGCATCCCGGCCAATTGTACTGCGCCGAAACATGTTTGGCGCGCCGCCACGCTAACTGGGCCGAACCGGGAGTGTGGCCATCCACCGCGTCAAGGTGCTGCTTCTGTCGTGCGCGGCACCTTCTCCGCAGCGTCCACCGTTGTGTTGCTCATATCTCGATACTGCGGAGAACCATCGCGCGCATCCAGGGCGCACGTTTCCTGGTTACGCCGCACCCAGGTTCAGCCCAGCGCCCCGTCCAAATCTTCCGGCAAATCCCAATGACCACGTCCGTAGCCTCATATAAGTTCTTATATGACCCCAAACATATGTGTTTACAAACACTTTCATACAATTTCCAAATGATGCAGCATTTCAGATCAGCTAAGTGAACAGTTCCCATCCTGGTCATGAATTAGCCACTCTCGGCCTGTTCTCTCTGGACATGACTGGCCTAACGTGTCCAGGCATCTGACTGGGTACCTCTAGCGGTGCCGAGAGATATTGATATGAAAGGGTTTTGAGAAGACATGTCGTTCTTGATGGTGCAGCCCGAAATACTGGATGCTGCTTCTCGCGAAGTGCACAGGATCAATGCGTCCGTGCGGGAGGGAAGTTCGGCGGTGGCACCCCCCACGACCAGGGTGACCCCCGCCGCTGCTGACGCGGTATCGATATTGACCGCGCAGCGATTCTCCCAACACGGCCAGCTCTTCCAGGAGATCAGTGCGCAGGCGGCACTGGTTCGTGAGCAGTTGGCGACAACGCTTGGCATCAGCGCCGGTTCGTACGCTGCCACGGAGATCGCCAACACTGCCGCGGTCGGTTAAGCGAGAACACCATGCTCGACTTCGCGCAGTTGCCGCCGGAGATCAACTCCGCGCTGATGTACGCAGGGCCCGGTTCCGCGCCACTGCTAGCCGCCGCGGCGGCCTGGGAAGGCCTGGCCATCGAGTTGCGATCTGCGGCCGCCGCCTACGCGGCGGTGATGGCGGGCCTCACCGACGGACCATGGCAGGGGCCGGCCGCCTCGGCAATGCTCGCTGCGGTTGCCCCACAAGTGGCGTGGTTACTCGGCACGGGCGCAAAGGCCGAACAGGCCGCCACTCAAGCGGTGGCGGCGGCGGGTGCCTACGAGTTGGCGTTCGCCGAAACGGTGCCACCGCCGGTGATTGCGGCCAATCGGGCCTTGCTGACGGAGTTGCTGGCGACGAATTTCCTCGGCCAGAACATCCCGGCCATTGCGGCTACCGAGGCCCAATACGGCGAGATGTGGGCTCAAGACGCCGGCGCGATGTACGGATACGCCGGTGAGTCGGCCGCCGCGTCGACGTTGCCGCCATTCGAGCCCGCCGAACCGGCTACCAACCCGGCCGGCCCGGTTCGTCAGGCCGCCGCGGTGACCCAAGCGGCCGGAAGCGAGAGCGCGCAGGATGCGCTGCCCCAAACGTTGTCTGCGCTGGCCGGGTCGACAAACAATCCGACGTCGTCCGCCGATCCGACGCCTTCCCTGGGCGGAATCAGCCTGAACCCCGAAGGCGACGGTCTGGTGGTGGGGGGCCCGCTGGGTGATCTGCTCGAGGGCCTGACCGGGTCGCAGATATTGGATGCCAGCACGCCTTTCGACGCGTTCATCCGGCTGATTTCTCCGACGCGGCTTTTCACCACGTCTTTCAAAGACATCCAGGGCATCGCTCAAGGCATGATGCCGGCCGCTAAGTCGGCCACCGACGGCGTCGCCAAGGCCGCAGAAGCCGCGCTCCCGGCCGCCGCTTCGGGCGCGGGCCTGGGCTCGGTGGGCGCGGTTGGCGGAGCTGTCGGAAAGGCGGCATCTGTCGGTGGATTATCGGTGCCGGCGGCTTGGGCGAGCACGGTCCCTACGGCACCTTCGGTGGCCGTCGCCCTCAACGGCGCCACCGCTGCGGGGGCGGTTGACCGTGCCACGAATGCGATCGGTGGGGTGCCGATGATGCCCACCGGCGGGGCGGAGCGCGGCGCCGGTGCCCACTTTGTGGCGCCCCGATACGGTTTCAAGCCCACCGTCATCGCCCAACCCCCGGCGGGAGGCTGATCCGAGACCGGCAATGTTGCGACTGGGACAGAATTAGAAGGGTGGATCGTCCGGCAAGGGCTGCAGCGCCGGCTCATCGGGCCGCCAATCCGGCGGTAATTCTTCGGGCTCTCTGGGATCGTTTACCCAAGTGCAGTAGGGGCTGGTACTCGGTGTGCCCTTGAACAAGAACAGCATGTCGCGCATGTGGTTTCGGAATCTGCGCGACGCGATCTCCTGTTTTCGGGCCTGCTCCAGTCGCACCCGCGCTTCATTGATCGGCCGCTGATCACGATTGTGTTTGCGGACCAGGTTGATTCGCGCGCTTCGCTGTTTCGATCGGCTTGTTCTGTTGGGCGTCGGCGGCATGCACGCCGGACCGCGCGCCGGCGGGAACAGATCCGCACCGGCCGGTGCGGTGCGATAAATTCGTCCAGTGGGAGAGGTCCAAACGACAGTGCCATCAGTCAGTTGCTGATCGCTCCACCCACCGAACGTTTTCAGTCGGTGATGTTGACGGCAAAGACATTTGAGGTTTTCCGCTACCGTCTGGCCACCGCCCGCCGGATCCTGGTGATTGAACGGAACGGTGTGGTCTAGGTCGCAGACAACGGCAGGGCGGCTGCATCCGGGAAAGCGACACGTCAGATCGCGGCATCGGACGGCCCGCACAAGCGCTGCAGACGGTTGATAGCGCAGTGCCTCGGCCGGGCTGGTTACCGGACTGGCGACGAGTAGGGATGCGGCAGCAGCCAATTGGCGTACCTGCTCGGCGTCGATGAGGCCATAGCCCTCCAAATAGCCGGGCTCAGCGCCGTTGGCGTGGACGGTCTGTTCGCTGGCCACCACGTTGATGACGACGCGCGCCCCGGGACGATCACCGGCGGGGCCGGGGTCGGCCGCACGAACGGGGCACTCCGGTTGGCCGCAGGCACAGGCCAATTCACGGCCCTCGGTCAATGCGGCCAACGCGTCGGCCCGGCGCTGATCGAATGTCCGGGGATCGGCAGGGCACACCTGTTTGGCGAGCTGCGAGAGCCGGCGGTCAAACGCGGCCGCCGCGGCGGCCGCGACCGAGCCGTAGATCTCCGCCATCCCATCGTCTTTCGCGCGGATTGCAATGTGACGGTCGGTCTCGGCGGCAAGGCGGCGCTCACGGGCAGCATCTAGATCGAAGCAGCGCACGGCGGCGTCGACCGCGTTGACGATCCGCTGCCTCGACCAGCCTTGCCAGTTGCCGATGCGGTCGGCGAGCGAACGATCGAGCTTGGCGATTATTGCACCGTCGGTGACCAGGTCGGTGCGGGTGATGATCAACCGCACTGTGCGCCAGTCTGTTCGGCCTTCGGCTAGCAGGGCAGCGACTTTGGGTAGCCTCGTGTCGAGGGCCTCCGCGTACGACACCAGGTAGCTGGCTCCCACGGGCGAGAGGTTCATCGCGGCGGCGACCTCGGCCGCGGTCTGGTCGAAGCCGTCGATTTCGGCGTACTCGCGCTCGGGCTGTTCGGCGATGGCAATTCGATGCCGAAGCAACGCCGCCACCGCCGCCAGCCGGCGGGCTACCAGGATTGATTCCTCCCGGTGCGTGCACTCGATGACCCCCACCAGAGAACGAGGATCCGACGGCAGTTCGAACATACATTCGATTGTAAGCCCACCGACCGACAACCGTCAGGGCGTGACCAAAATCTTGCAGTGCCGCTCGGGGTCGGCAAGGTCGTCGAACGCCGCGCCGACCGCGTCCAGGCCGACCTCGCCGGTGATCAGCGGGGTGGCGTCGATGTCGCCCTCGGCTAAGGCACGCAGCGAATCGCTGAACTCCTCCGGGGTGTAGGCGAGTACGAATTGCACGTTGATCTCTTTGGCGATCGCGAAGAACGGATGCACGGTGTCGGGTTGCATGCACACGCCGGCTACAACCAGACGGGTGCCGGGCCGCGCCCGAAGCAGTACGTCGTCGATGATGCCGGGGACACCCACCGCCTCGAACACCACCGCGGGCTTGACGTTGTCGAACGGTGAGCCCTGTGCTGCATCCAGCGTCTGGTGGGCCCCCATGGCGGTGGCCAGTTCTCGCCTCCTGGGGGAAAAGTCAGATGCCACAATGGTTTCCACCCCGCGGGCGCGAAGCGATGCGATGATGGCGATCCCGATCGGGCCGCAGCCGAGTACCAGGGCCGTTTCACCGGGCGTGATGTTCGACTTGTTGACCGCGTGTAACCCCACCGCCATCGGCTCGGTCAGGGAAGCGTGTTTTTCGTCCAGGCCGTTGGGGATGGGCAGCAGCAGCGGCGCCGACAGCAGCATCCGTTCGGCATAGCCGCCGACGGTGCTGTTGCTGTACACGATCGGCTCGACGCCCTTGGCGGACAACAACACCGGCAACGACGTGACCAGGGTGCCCGGCGGATGCGTCTCGGTATCGGGACCGGCTTCGAGTATCTCCGCGCTGAATTCGTGACCCATGAAGACGTCGTGATCCAGGTCGACATGCATGGCGCCGGTACCGCCGGCCACCCGGTCGCTCATCTCCAGCACCTGTGCGCCGTGAGCGGCGAAATGTAGGTCTGAGCCGCATATTCCGCACGCCCGCACGCCCACCAGCACCTGGCCGGCTTCGGGGATCGGATCGGGCACGTCATCCCGGTAGACCATGCGGCCGTCGCGCAACACCGCGGCGCGCATCAGTGCACCGCGTCTTTCTGTTCGTCGACATGCTCGGTGATGGCCTTGACCACCGCCTCGCCCGCCCGGCCGATCAATTGGTCGCGCTTGCCTCTCGCCCAATCGTGCGATGAGCGGGACGCCTCGAGTTGTCGTTTGAAATAAGGAATCACCTTGCGCGCCATCAGGTCGTAGCTATGGTATGTCGCTTGCGGCGAGGCCCAGTCGTGGCCGAGCATCAGCAGAGTGCCGAAGCCGCCGGAGCGGTCGAGCAGGTCTTGGATGTGAGCGATAGCGTCGTCGGGCGTGCCGATGCAGCAGTTTCCCTTGGCTGCATAGTCCGCGACGAACTCATGCGGCGTCTGGGTGCCTTCCACGGTGTTGGCCAGCGGCACGAATCCGGCGGCGCCGAAATAGTTCGCGAAATCTTGTAGCCCGTAAGTGCAGTCGTCGATAGCCTGCTCACGGCTATCGGCGATGTGCATGATGCTCAAGACGCGCCAGTTGGTCCGGTCCGGCTCGTCCCGGCCTACCTTTGCGGCCTGTTCGCGCACCACGTCCCAGGTGGTTTCCAGCGCCGCGTAGCCTCCGGGCACCGACATCGACAGTGACAGCAACGAGGTGCCAAGCGCACCGGCCAGACGTGGGCCCGACGGGGAAATCATTGCGGCCGTGGATATCTCGGGATAGGGCCAGGTGTAGGGCCGAATGTGCAACTGCGCGTCACGCAGGGTGAACCAATCGGAGTGACGGTCGATGCGTTCGCTGGGTGCAGCGCGGAACAGCGCCAGGATCGCCTCGAGGGACTCCTGCATCATCCGGCGCTGCTCGATCGGGTCGATGCCCATCATGTAGGCATCTGAGGGCAGCGCGCCCGGCCCGGTGCCGAACATCACCCGGCCGCGGGTCAGGTGATCCAGCAGTACCCAGCGGTCGGCCACCATGAGCGGGTGGTGGTAGGGCAGCGATACCACACCGGTGCCCAGCCGGATGTGTTTGGTCCGCTCGGCCGCCGCCGCGATGAATACCTCCGGACATGCGATGAGTTCGTAGCCACCGGAATGGTGTTCGCCGAACCACGCTTCATCGAATCCGAGACGATCCAGCGCGACGACGCGTTCCATGTCGTATTCCAGTGCAACCGTAGGAGATTGGCCGACTGGGTGAAATGGCGTGATAAAGACACCGAAACGCAGGGGCGCACTCATTGCAGCTCCAATCCGTTGAGGAATTCCAGTAAGGCCGCATTCACCTCTTGGGGGCGCTCCTGCTGCAGCCAATGGCCGGCGCCGTCGAGCATCACCTGCCGGTAGGGGCCGGAAATCGCCTCAGCGGCGCGGTCGGCGCGGGTGAAGGACAGGACGGGGTCGGCCGTCCCGCCGATGAACAAACACGGGACCGCGATCTTGGCGCCGTCGAGTTCGGCAGTGGTCTCCCAGTTGCGGTCGAAATTGCGGTACCAGTTCAGGCCGCCGGTAAAGCCGGTGCGGGAGAACTCGGCGATGTAGTGGTCGAGCTCATCCTGGCTTATCCAGTCCGGCAGCCCGTCGGGTTCGGGCAGCCGCTCGATGAACCCTTCCGGACCGGGGCTGGCCATCCGCGCCAGCGCATCCTTGCCGCCGGCTCGCAGGCTGCCCATCATGCGTCGCATTACTCGGGCGGGATCGGCGTCCAGTTCGGCGTCGGCGACACCTGGTTCCTGGAAGTACAGGATGTAGAAGAAGTTCTCGCCGAACATCTTGCGCCACGCCTTCGTCGGCGCCACATGCGGTCTCGGCGTCACCGGCACGCTGAGTGCGGCGACGGCCGCGACCCGGTCCGGGTGCAGCAGCGGAGCGTTCCACACCACGGCGGCACCCCAGTCGTGTCCGACCCACACGGCGCGCTGTGCGCCGACGTCGTCGAGCAGACCGACCAGGTCGGCGGTCAATTGATGAATGTCGTAGGCGTCGACGTCATCCGGACGATCCGAACCGCCGTAGCCGCGCTGATCAGGCGCAAGCACGTGGTAACCGGCTTCGGCGAGGACGGGTATCTGGTGACGCCAGGAATAGGCGAGTTCGGGAAAGCCGTGCGCCAAGAGCACCACGGGTGCGCCGCGGTCGCCCGCTTCGATCACCCGTAGCCGCGCACCGTTGGTATCTACTAACCGTTCGGTTGGGGGCACCGTCTCACAAAAGCACAACGGTCGCTGGCTGAGAAGCCCTGAACCGGTCGCTTACCCGAATCGCCTTCGGTTGGGCACCGAATGGTCAGCAGGGGTGAATACTCGAATCGATGCGGTTGGATCATGTGGTGCTCTGGACGAGTCATCCGCGGGTCTCGATGGACTTCTATACGCGCGTCGTCGGGCTGGAACCGGTCCGGTTCGCCGAATTCGAAGCCGGAGACGCGCCGTTTCCGAGCGTGCGTATTTGCGCGGACTCGATCATCGACTTGATGCCCACCGAAGGCATTCCAGCGACCGAAACGATGACACGGATCGAAGGCAGTGCCGGTCACCCGGTCAACCATGTGTGTCTGGCGCTGTCGAAGGCCGAGTACGACGCACTGGACCGGCGATTGCAAGCCGAAGGCGTGGACACCGGCGCGCGCCTGAATCGCAGCTTCGGCGCGCGCGGGTGGGCGCCGCAGGGGTACTACTTCGCCGACCCGGACGGAAACGTGGTCGAAGCCCGCTATTACGAGTAGTCGGGAACTGCCCCTCGTTAACTGATGAGGATGGTGGTGACCCGCTGCGCCCCGGCTCTGCCGGAGCTGGCGATCACCACCGCACACGATGGTGGTGACCCGCTGCGCCCCGGCTCTGCCGGAGCTGGCGATCACCACTAGCGGTAGCCTGGACTTTTCCAGCTGCGTGTATATCGGGGAAGGACCTGGCCGGCAAGGCCGATGATTGATGAACCGGAAAAACGTTATTCGCACCATCATGGCAATTGCTGTCGTGGTGCTGCTCGGTTGGTCGTTCTTCTACTTCAGCGACGACACCCGCGGCTATAAGCCGGTCGACACGTCCGTGGCGATGTCGCAGATCAACGCCGACAACGTCAAAAGCGCACAAATCGACGACCGCGAACAGCAACTGCGATTGACCCTGAAAAAGGGCAACGGTGACACCGACAATTCCGACAAGGTCATCACCAAATTTCCCAGCGGCTACGCGGTGGACCTGTTCAACGCGCTGAGCGCCAAGAACGCGAAGGTCAGCACCGTCGTCAACCAGGGCAGCATCCTTGGCGAGCTGCTGGTCTACGTACTGCCACTGCTGCTGCTGGTGGGCCTGTTCGTGATGTTCTCCCGCATGCAGGGCGGCGCCCGGATGGGCTTCGGCTTCGGCAAGTCACGCGCCAAACAGCTCAACAAGGACATGCCCAAGACCACCTTCGCCGACGTCGCGGGCGTCGACGAGGCGGTCGAGGAGCTCTACGAAATCAAGGACTTCCTGCAGAACCCGGGCCGCTACCAGGCACTGGGCGCCAAGATCCCCCGGGGTGTGCTGCTCTACGGCCCGCCCGGAACGGGCAAGACCCTGCTGGCCCGCGCGGTGGCCGGCGAAGCCGGGGTGCCGTTCTTCACGATTTCGGGCTCCGACTTCGTCGAGATGTTCGTCGGCGTCGGTGCGTCGCGGGTACGCGACCTGTTCGACCAGGCCAAGCAGAACAACCCGTGCATCATCTTCGTCGACGAGATCGACGCGGTGGGCCGGCAGCGCGGTGCGGGCTTGGGCGGCGGTCACGACGAGCGCGAGCAGACGCTGAACCAGCTCCTGGTCGAGATGGACGGCTTCGACCCGCGGGCCGGCGTCATCCTCATCGCAGCCACCAACCGGCCCGACATCCTGGACCCGGCGCTGCTGCGCCCCGGCCGCTTCGACCGGCAGATCCCCGTCTCGAACCCGGACCTGGCCGGGCGCCGCGCCGTCCTGGAAGTGCACTCGAAGGGCAAGCCGATCGGTCCGGATGCCGACCTGGCCGGACTGGCCAAGCGCACCGTGGGCATGACCGGTGCCGATCTGGCCAACGTCATCAACGAGGCGGCCCTGCTGACCGCCCGCGAAAACGGCACCGTCATCACCAGCGCCGCGCTGGAGGAAGCGGTGGACCGGGTGATCGGTGGGCCGCGGCGTAAGGGCCGGATCATCAGCGAGCAGGAAAAGAAGATCACCGCCTACCACGAAGGTGGGCACACCCTGGCGGCCTGGGCGATGCCCGACATCGAGCCGATCTACAAGGTGACCATCCTGGCGCGTGGCCGCACCGGCGGGCACGCGGTGGCGGTGCCCGAGGAAGACAAGGGCCTGCGGACCCGCTCGGAGATGATCGCGCAGTTGGTGTTTGCCATGGGTGGGCGCGCCGCCGAGGAGCTGGTCTTCCGGGAGCCGACGACCGGCGCGGTATCCGACATCGAGCAGGCGACCAAGATCGCGCGCGCGATGGTCACCGAATTCGGCATGAGCTCCAAACTCGGTGCGGTCAAATACGGTTCGGAGCACGGCGACCCCTTCCTGGGCCGCACCATGGGAACGCAGGCGGACTACTCGCACGAGGTGGCCCGCGATATCGATGACGAGATCCGCAAGCTGATCGAGGCCGCCCACACTGAGGCGTGGGAGATCCTCACCGAATACCGGGACATTCTGGACACTTTGGCGGGCCAGTTGCTGGAAAAGGAAACCCTGCACCGGGCCGAGCTGGAGAGCATCTTCTCCGGCGTCGAAAAGCGGCCCCGGCTCACGATGTTCGACGATTTCGGTGGCCGCATCCCGTCGGACAAGCCGCCCATCAAGACACCCGGCGAGCTTGCCATCGAGCGTGGCGAACCCTGGCCCCCGCCCACCCCCGAACCGGCCTTCAAGGCGGCTATCGCGCGGGCCAGTGAAGCCGCTGCCGCCGCGCGGCTGGAGGCCGACCGAAACGCCAATGGCGGCAACGGTTCTCATGGCGCCCAAGGAAGCGGTAATCGTCAGGGAGACCCGCAAGGGCCCACCCAGCCCGATTACGGCGCTCCTGCCGGCTGGCGGGCCCCGGGATGGCCGCCGCAGCAACAACAGCCGAATTACTGGCATCCACCCGCACAGCCGCCGCAGCAGCCCTATTGGCAGCAACCGGCGCGCGGTTACCCGGGCCCGCAGGGATATCCCGGGCAGCAGGGCAATCCGGGTCAGCAAAGTTATCCGGGACAACAGAGCGCAGCCGGTCACCCGGGTCAGGCGCGCCCCTCGCACCCCTCGTACCCGCCGTATCCGCCGTATCCGCCGCCCGGTCAACCCGCCCCGGAGGGTGGTTCGCCCGACCGGAAGGATGACGACGTAAGCCGGTCCAACCCGCCGGCTCACGGCTGAGCAAACGGAGGTTTCGATGGCGCTGCCGGATATTGCGATGCTCCGGACGCGGGTGTTCGATCGGGAGCGTGCCGAGGCCGCGGTCCGTGAGCTGTTGCACGCGATCGGCGAAGACCCCGACCGAGACGGCTTGCGGGAAACGCCGGCTCGCGTCGCCCGCGCCTATCAGGAGATGTTCGCGGGGCTCTACACCGATCCCGACAGCGTGCTGAACACCATGTTCGATGAGGACCACGACGAGCTGGTACTGGTCAAGGAAATCCCGCTGTACTCCACGTGTGAGCACCACCTGGTGGCCTTTCACGGGGTGGCCCACGTCGGCTACATCCCGGGCGAGGACGGCAGGGTCACCGGCCTGTCGAAGATCGCGCGACTGGTCGATCTGTACTCCAAGCGCCCTCAGGTGCAGGAGCGGCTCACCAGCCAAATCGCCGATGCCCTGGTGAAAAAGCTCAATCCGCGCGGCGTCATCGTGGTGGTCGAAGCCGAGCACTTGTGCATGGCGATGCGCGGGGTCCGTAAGCCGGGCGCGGTCACCACCACCTCGGCGGTGCGCGGCCTGTTCAAAACCAACGCCGCTTCTCGAGCCGAAGCGCTCGACCTGATCCTGCGTAAGTGAGTCTGGCGCCTGTGCAGGTAATGGGAGTTCTGAACGTCACTGACGATTCGTTCTCCGACGGCGGCCGCTATCTCGACCCCGACAAAGCCGTGGCGCAGGGTCTGGCCCTGCTTGCCGACGGTGCTGACATCATTGACGTCGGGGGAGAGTCGACCCGGCCCGGTGCAACGCGAATCGATGCTCAGGTCGAAACATCCCGGGTCGTCCCCGTCATCAAACAGCTTGCGGCAGAAGGCATTACCGTCAGCATCGACACCATGCACGCCGCCGTCGCGCAAGCCGCGTTGTGTTCCGGCGCGCAGATCGTCAACGACGTGTCCGGCGGCCGGGCCGATCCCGCCATGGCGCCGTTGCTGGCGGACGCGAAAGTGCCTTGGGTGCTGATGCATTGGCGCTCGGTTTCGGCCGAGCGTCCGCACGCCGCCCCGCAGTACCGCGACGTGGTTGCCGAAGTGCGCGCCGAGCTGCTGGCCAGCGTCGACGCCGCGGTGTCCGCCGGTGTCGATCCCGGCCGGCTGATGATCGATCCCGGCCTGGGATTCGCCAAGACGGGACAACACAATTGGGCGCTGCTGCATGCCTTGCCCCAGTTGGTCGCCACCGGCGTCCCGGTGCTACTGGGTGCATCGCGCAAACGCTTCCTCGGTACGTTGTTAGCCGGGGCGGACGGTTCGCCGCGACCACCCGATGGGCGTGAGACGGCCACCGCGGTGATCTCCGCGCTGGCCGCCCTGCACGGGGCCTGGGGGGTGCGTGTGCACGACGTGCGAGCCACCGTCGACGCCCTCAAGGTTGTGGCGGCCTGGACCGGCGGGTCGCACACTGAACTGGCTGGAGACAATGGCTGATCGAATCGAGTTGCGCGGGTTGAAGGTTCGCGGACAACACGGAGTTTTCGACCACGAGCGCGCCAACGGTCAGGATTTCGTCATCGACGTCACCGTGTGGATCGACCTCGCCGGCGCCGCCGCCAGCGACGAGCTGGCCGACACCTACGACTATGGCGCGCTGGCCCAGCTGGCCGCCGACGTGGTGGCCGGTCCAGCACGCAACCTGATCGAAACCGTCGGGGCCCAGATCGCCGACCAGGTGATGGACGACGAACGCGTGCACGCCGTCGAGGTGGTGGTGCACAAACCGCAAGCCCCGATCCCGCGGCAGTTCGCCGACGTCGCGGTGGTGGTGCGGCGGTCCCGCCGCGGCGGTCGCGGTTCGGTGATCCCGGCGGGTGGGTCGCTGTGACGCGTGTGGTGCTGTCCATCGGCTCCAACCTGGGTGACCGGCTGGCGCGGCTGCAGTCGGTCGTCGACGGGCTGGGGGAGGCGGTGCTTGCCGTCTCGCCGGTGTACGAGACCGACGCCTGGGGCCGGGTGGACCAGGCGCCCTTTCTCAACGCCGTGCTGATCGCCGACGACCCGACCTGCGACGGGCAGGGCTGGCTGCGGCGTGCACAGGAATTCGAGCGGGCGGCGGGCCGCGTTCGCGGTGAGCGCTGGGGCCCGCGCACCCTCGACGTCGACCTGATCGCCTGCTATGGCCCGACCGAGGTCATTTCCCGGGAGAACAACCTGACGCTGCCGCATCCGCTGGCCCATCTGCGGGCGTTCGTGCTCATCCCATGGCTGGATGTCGACCCGGATGCGCAGCTGACGCTCGTCGACGGCCCGCAGCCGGTCGCCGGCCTGCTCGCCCAGCTGGAAGCGGCCGACCGCGACAGCGTCCGCTTGACCAGCCTGACCCTTCGGCCGGATGGGAAGTCGCCGGCCGGGCGGGGGCCGACGGCCTGATGGGACCGACCCGCAAGCGTGACCTGACTGCCGCGGTGGTCGGCGCCGCCGTAGTGGGGTACCTGCTGGTCACCGGTCTGTACCGATGGTTTCCGCCGATCACCGTGTGGACCGGCCTGTCGCTGCTGGCGGTGGCCGTCGCCGAGGCGCTGTGGGCGCGCTACGTCCGGGTCAAGATCAGCGAGGGCGAAATCGGGTCCGGTCCGGGTTGGTTGCATCCGCTTGCGGTGGCACGCAGCCTGGTGGTGGCCAAGGCTTCGGCCTGGGTAGGCGCGTTGATGCTGGGGTGGTGGGTCGGCGTGCTGGTGTACTTCCTGCCCCGCAAGTCCTGGTTGCGCGCCGCCGCCCAGGACACCTCCGGAACGGTCGTGGCGGCCGTCAGCGCGCTGGCGCTACTGGTTGCCGCGCTGTGGCTGCAGCATTGCTGCAAATCACCGCCTGATTCGACGGAACACGGTGAGGGCGCGGAAAACTAGGCGTGCATCGTGGTAGCCGGAGGACATAGGGGGGCTATCTGTTGTGAGCTGGCGAGTAAGCCGGGCGAGAATCGCCGGAGCCGGGCGACACGCGGAATGACCTCGCACAGGTAGTCTCAGGCCATGACCGTTCTGTCCCGCGGCGCCCGGGTCCGGCGCGGCGGCCGCAGGCCGGGGTGGGTGCTCTTGACCGCGTTGCTGGTCCTCGCGATTGGGGCCAGTTCCGCATTGGTTTTCACCAATCGGGTGGAACTTCTCAAGCTCGCTGTAATCCTGGCGCTGTGGGCCGCAGTCGCCGGTGCCTTCGTTTCGGTGCTCTATCGCCGCCAAAGCGACGCCGATCAGGCCCGTGTCCGCGACCTCAAGCTGGTCTACGACCTTCAGCTGGACCGCGAGATTTCGGCCCGGCGTGAATACGAACTGACCGTGGAGTCCCAGCTTCGTCGCGAGCTGGCGTCTGAGTTGCGCGCCCAGGCCGCCGACGATCTGGCCGAGTTGCGTTCGGAACTGTCCGCTTTGCGGACCAGCCTGGAAATCCTGTTCGACACCGACCTCGCGCAGCGCCCGGCCCTTCGCGGGACGCCGGAAACCGAGCCGCAACCGGAGCGCGCGTACAGCGAATGGGAACGCAACGGCGAGAACCCCCGCGACACTCCGGTCGATTGGGTCTCCAGCGACCGGGTCACGTCGGTCCCGCAGGAAAACGCCGGGCGCGCCGACGAAACGGCCATCATCGACGTGCCCGAAGAACCGCTGTTGCCGCCGCGGCAGCAACCGCCGCCACGCCGGGAGCGGGTTCGTTACCAGAACGAACCGGCCCACGATCCGGCATATGCCGAAGAGGCCGCCCAGCTGGGATCGCAGTTCGAGTCCCAGCCACCGCCCCCGCCGCAGCCGGCGCCCGAACCGCGGCCCCAGCCAGAGCCGGAGCCGGAGCCGCAACCGCAGGCGCAGTGGCCGGGCCAGGGTTGGCAGCCGGCCGCGGCGGAAGGGCAGTGGCTGCCGGCCGGCGCCCCGGGCAGCAACTGGGCCGCCGCCGATGCGCCCGCGGGATCGGCCGGTGGACGTCGGCGTGCTCGGCATTCCGGCGCCGACGAGGCCTGGGACGGCATGCCGGTCGAGCCGGTGCCGCCCCAGCCGTACGGCGAATCGGGTCGCCGGGCACGGTCGCGCCACTCGGCGGAGTACCGCGACTACGGCGCGCGCAATTTTTCGGCGCCCAACGAGCCACCGCCCCCGGCCGCCGCGACGCCGCCGCCCCCACCGCCGTCTCCTCCGATGCACCCGGGCCAGCCCGCCAGCGCGCCCCCGCCACCACGCCTGGCACCGCCGCCGACGCCGGAGCAAGCCCCCCGGCACGGCGGTGACCCGCAGCAGGAGGACGGCGACGGCGCGGGAGAAGGCGCCTCGACGGGTGGTCAGTCGGTCGCCGATCTGCTGGCCCGCCTGCAGGTGCAGCCCTCCGAAGGAGGCCGTCGGCGTCGCCGTGAGGGCTGAGCTGGGAGCTTCCTCACATTGGGTAATGCCTGGTAATCGACTACAGTCTTAGTGACCGAACGGTACCCACCAGGTGGGACCGGAACGAACGAAGAAATCTGTGAGGTCGTCTGCGATGGTGCAGTTCGACGGTCTGCGCCCGGCTCGGCTCAAGGTGGGGGTCATCTCGGCCGGCCGGGTGGGCACCGCACTCGGTGTCGCGCTGGAGCGCGCGGACCACGTCGTGGTGGCGTGTAGCGCCATCTCCCATGCGTCGCGGCAGCGTGCACAACGCCGGCTGCCGGATACCCCGGTGGCAACGCCGCCGGATGTGGCCGCCGCTGCCGAGCTGTTGTTGCTGGCGGTTCCCGACAGCGAACTCGCCGGCCTGGTCTCCGGGCTGGCCGCGACGTCAGCGGTGCGGCCGGGCACCATCGTGGTCCACACGTCGGGCGCCAATGGGATTGGCATCCTCGCGCCGCTGACGCAGGACGGCTGCATCCCGCTGGCGATACACCCGGCGATGACCTTCACCGGTTCCGATGAAGACATCAGCCGGCTGCCGGATACCTGCTTCGGTGTCACGGCGGCCGATGACGTCGGATACGCGATCGCGCAATCGCTGGTCTTGGAGATGGGCGGGGAACCGTTCTGCGTCGCCGAGGACGCCCGCGTCCTGTACCACGCCGCGTTGGCCCATGCCGGCAACCACATCGTGACGGTGCTATCCGACGCCCTCGACGCTTTGCGCGCCGCGCTGCGTGGCAGCGAGTTGCTCGGCCAACAGTCCGTCGACGATCAGCCCGGCGGCATCGCCGAACGCATCATCGGGCCGCTGGCCAGGGCCGCGTTGGAGAACACTTTGCAACGCGGGCAGGCCGCACTCACCGGCCCGGTCGCACGTGGCGATGCGGCCGCGGTAGCCGGACATCTGGCCGCGCTGAATCAGGTCGGACCGGAGTTCGCGCAGGCGTACCGGATGAACGCCCTGCGGACCGCCGAGCGCGCGCACGCCCCCAAGGACGTCCTGGAGGTGCTGGCGCCATGACACCCGGCAAGCCACCTGCCTTCAAGGCGGCCGAACTCAACGTCTACTCCAATCCGCGTGACATCACCGACGTCAGCCGCGCCCTGCGCCACACCGGCCGGCGGGTGATGTTGGTGCCCACCATGGGCGCACTGCACGACGGTCACCTGTCGTTGGTGCGGGCGGCCAAGCGGGTGCCCGGATCGGTGGTCGTAGTGTCGATCTTCGTCAACCCGTTGCAATTCGGTGCCGGGGAAGACCTCGACGCCTATCCCCGCACCCTGGACGACGACGTCGCACTGCTGCGCTCCGAAGGCGTCGAAATCGTCTTCGCACCAACGGCCGCCGCGATGTATCCCGACGGTTTGCGCACCACCGTGCAACCCGGCCCGCTGGCCGCTGAGCTGGAGGGCGGCGCCCGGCCGACCCACTTCGCCGGCGTGCTCACCGTGGTGTGCAAGCTGCTGCAGATCGTGCGCCCGGACCGGATCTTCCTCGGCGAGAAGGATTATCAGCAGCTGGTGATGATCCGCCAGATGGTCGCCGACCTCAACATCGACGTACAGGTAATCGGGGTTCCGACGGTGCGGGAAGCCGACGGTTTGGCGATGTCGTCGCGCAACCGGTATCTGGATCCCGCACAACGCGAACTGGCCGTGACGCTTTCGGCCGCGCTGACGGCCGGCGCGCACGCCGCGCACCACGGCGGCGCCGCCGCCCTGGATGCTGCGCGCGCGGTGCTCGACGCCGTCCCCGCTCTCACCGTCGACTACCTCGAGTTGCGCGACGCCGGCCTCGGCCCGGCGCCCACCCATGGCTCGGCGCGGCTGCTAGTTGCGGCCCGGCTGGGCACCACCAGGCTGCTGGACAACATCGAAATGCAGATCGAAACACCCGCCGGCACCGCTGGGCCGGACGCACCCCCTCAATACGCCCAATCACCTTGGAGGAATTGATGCTACGGACGATGCTCAAGTCAAAGATCCACCGGGCCACCGTCACGCAGGCCGACCTGCACTACGTCGGCTCGGTCACCATCGATGCCGATCTGATGGACGCCGCGGACCTGCTCGAGGGCGAGCAAGTGACCATCGTCGACATCGACAACGGCGCCCGCCTCGTCACCTATGCGATCACCGGCGAACGCGGCAGCGGTGTGATCGGAATCAACGGGGCAGCAGCACATTTGGTCCACCCCGGCGACCTGGTGATCCTGATCGCCTACGGGACCATGGAAGAGGCGGAGGCGCGGGTGTACCAGCCGCGGATCGTCTTCGTGGACGCCGACAACAAGCCGATCGACCTCGGCCATGATCCGGCATTCGTGCCCGCTGACGCGGCCGAGCTACTGGATCCCCGGATCGTTGCGCGGTAGCCGTGCTGCTGGCGATCGACGTCCGTAACACCCACACCGTCGTCGGGTTGATTTCGGGATCTAAAGAGCACGCGAATGTCGTGCAGCAGTGGCGGATTCGCACCGAAGCGGAAATCACCGCCGACGAATTGGCATTGACCATCGACGGTCTGATCGGTGACGATTCCGAGCGGCTCACCGGCGCTGCCGCGCTGTCGACCGTCCCCTCGGTGCTGCACGAGGTGCGGCTGATGCTCGACCAGTACTGGCCATCGGTGCCCCATGTGCTGATCGAGCCCGGGGTGCGTACCGGCATCCCGTTGCTCGTCGACAACCCCAAGGAAGTCGGCGCCGACCGAATCGTCAACTGCCTGGCGGCGTTTCACCGGTTCAACGGTCCCGCCATCGTCATCGACTTCGGGTCGTCGATCTGTGTGGACGTCGTCTCGGCCAAAGGCGAATTCCTCGGCGGTGCGATTGCGCCAGGATTGCAGGTTTCCTCCGATGCCGCAGCGGCCCGCTCGGCCGCGTTGCGCCGGGTGGAGCTGACCCGTCCCCGTTCGGTGGTCGGCAAGAACACCGTCGAGTGCATGCAGGCCGGTGCGGTGTTCGGGTTCGCCGGGCTGGTCGACGGATTGGTCGGACGCATCCGCGAGGATGTGGACGGATTCGCCGGCGACGACGTCGCGATCGTCGCGACCGGACACACCGCGCCGCTGTTGCTGCCCGAGTTGCAGACCGTCAGCCACTACGACCAGCACCTGACCCTGCACGGCCTGCGGCTGGTTTTCGAACGCAACCGCGAGAACCAGCGGGGGCGGCTGAAGACGGCGCGCTGACACCCGGCGCGTCGCAGCGCGCATCCAAAGCCGTCGGCGCGCCGTTCCAGCGCGGTCCTTTAAGCTGGCACGTCGTGAGTGCCGACGACTTAGATATTCCCGAGCAGTACCGAATTCGCCGGGATAAGCGCGCTCGGCTGCTCGCCGAGGGACGTGACCCCTACCCGGTCGCCGTCGACCGCACCCACACGCTGGCCCAGGTCCGTGCCGCCCACCCCGACCTGCCGGTCGACACCGCGACCGATGACGTCGTCGGCGTCGCCGGCCGGATCATCTTTGCCCGCAACTCCGGCAAACTTTGCTTCGCCACGCTCCAAGAGGGCGACGGCACCAGCCTGCAGGTGATGATCAGCCTCGACAAGGTCGGCCAGCACGGACAATTCGCCACGCCGTGAGCTGATCACGTTGCCGTGCACGTAGACGATGTCACCCAGGTCGACATCGGTCTTCCACGCGTCGAGGGATTGCTGGCCGACCTTGTCGAGGCTGATCATCACCTGCAGGCTGGTGCCGTCGCCCTCTTGGAGCGTGGCGAAGCAAAG
>NZ_LZKU01000202.1 GCF_001672975.1 Mycobacterium sp. 1465703.0 | reverse complement strand
GGCGATGCGGTACGGCCATCGGCCGCGCCCCCACCGCCACCCGCCGCTGCACCCATACCCGTCATACCCGCGCTACCGCCGCCCGTGTTCGTTCCACCGCCCCGCCTGCCCGTGCCCGGGCCGGGCGGTGGCCACGGGCCCCTCGGCGGCGGTCACGGGCCGTTCGGCGGCAACGGCCCGTTCGGCGGCGGTCACGGGCCCTTCGGCGGTCACGGGCTCTTCGGCGGTCACGGCCCGTTCGGCGGGGGCGACGATGTTCTCGTTGGGGCTGGGGCGCAAGGCGACGGTCGGGCGAATGCTGATCGCCAGGGCGATTTCCAGCGCCACCACAGCGGCGATGAAGACCACCGCCAGGCTGCTGCTGACCAGTAAGAACGACTTACGCCGACGCGCGCGCTCGTCCAGGGCGATCAGGGTTTTCGCGTCGGCGTCGTCGTCGGGCACGGCGCTGTAGGCGACGTTGGTCTTGCCCTTGTCGACGTCGGCGGCGAGGGCCGCGATGTGGCTGCGGTATTCGGGCTGATACGCCGGCAGTAGGCCGGGGAACTGTCCGGCGAGAACGAGCGGGTCGACCTCTCCGGTGCCGGGATCCAGGGCATAGGCCTGCGCGGCCGTCGACGACGCGAAGAGCGGTGCATTCGCTGAGGCGAGCGCCGCGCCGCGGGCCAGGGCCATCTCCGGTTCGTCGGGCACGGACAAGTCGAGCGACGTCGCAGCGTCCAGCACCGGCCTGATCAGCGGGATATCGACGCCGGAACCGACGAGAACCAGGCCTTCCGGATGCGTTTCGAGCGTCTCTGCGCCAGAGGCCATTTCGACGAGTTCGGCCACCGCTTGGTCTTCGTCGTCCGGGAGGGTTCTTCGGTGCACCTCCGCTACCGATCCGTCAGCGGTGTCGACGACGGCCAAGGTTGCGGTGTAGGGCTCGACGAAGAGCAGTGCGGTGCGCGCGTAGTTGGTGGCGTCGCCGACAGCCTGCGTCAGTGCGGCCGCGGCCATGAAGGCCGAGACCAACATGACGTTTTCGACTTTGTGTGAAATCAGGGCGTCGCGCAGCATGGCCGCTTCGACGTGATCGGTCCAGGTCACGCCCGTCGACAGCAGGTCGTAGCCACCGTCGGTGGCGCCTTCTCGGGTGCCGAGAATGGCCGAGATCACTTCGTCCGGGGCGCAGTCATGCTTGGCGCTGCGTTGCGTGTCGACGTCGAAGTCGTCCTCGTCGACGGTGACCCCGTCGGCGCTTTCGCCTTCGACCAAGACCATGCGCACCTTGGTTGGCGTCATCGAGACGCCAAGCACGATGCCCACCACCGCTTAAGCTCCCCCTGCCTGATTTGCTGCGTTGCTCGACGCTCCCATCGGCAACACCACTATTTAGCGATCACCAGTAATTTGCTGCCACAGCAAAGGTTGGACCGAATGCCCGCACATGTTGCTGGGCTTGATGAAATTCTGGCGGATGAGGCGGCATCTTTTGGCCAGCCTCAATACCTCAACCCTACCCGTGTGAGCTCGGGAGGGCAGGCGCCGATTGTTGTGCGTTGGTTGGTAAACCGGTGCTAGCGGTGTCCGCCTCCGCCGGCCGCCCCCGCCGCCGAGGCCGCCGCCGCCATGGCCTCCACCGCCGATTCCGCCGCCGGAAGTCCCACCCGGTCCGCCCGGAGCGCCAGGGCCGCCGGGTCCGCCGGGTCCGTCCGGAGCGCCGGGGCCGCCCGGAGCGCCAGGGCCGCCGGGTCCGTCCGGAGCGCCAGGTCCGCCGGGTCCGCCGGGGTGGTCGCCGGGTCCGCCGGGGTGGTCACCGGGTCCACCGGGGTGGTCACCGGGTCCACCGGGATGGTCGCCGGGTCCACCGGGGTGGTCGCCGGGTCCACCGGGATGGTCACCGGGTCCACCGGGATGGTCACCGGGTCCACCGGGATGGTCGCCGGGTCCACCGGGGTGGTCGCCGGGTCCACCGGGATGGTCGCCGGGTCCACCGGGGTGATCCGGGTAGTGATGTCCGGGCGGGTAGTAAGGAATGTAAACCGGATCGTCGAACCACCAGTTCAAGCCGTCCCGGCAACCGTTGGGAATCGGACCCCAGCTCTGGTCCCAAAAGTCGCCGGGGCACCAATGTGGGGGCGGGTCGGCCATAGCCGGGCCGGCAGCGCCCACTGCGACCAATCCAAATCCTGCGGCAATCGCGGCTGTCGCCGCCGCAACACGTGCCAAATCCTTCATGAGGTTCTTCTTACTTAGGCTAACTGTGTTGAGCCTAGGAGCAGGCTGTGCCCGGCAAGTTTCCGCCGGCGTCGCATACTCGGGGTGTTCGTGAAATCCGCAGCGCAGCAACATCGTTAGCAACTATCGCGGGAGCATCATTGCACGCCGCGCGCGAGTTTGCCGGGTGAGACTCCTGTGGGTGGTTACTTATCAATGGATTTGGGGGCCGATTGAGCCAAAGTGTCTACTGTGCAGAACAATTCGCCAGTAGGTGGCCTGCGTGTCTTCGGTGAGTGAACTGCCGCGGTGCGTCAAGTCCCGGGCGCTGGAGTTGGCCGCGCTCGAGGCCGCGTTGGCGGATTCGCGGGTGTTGGGGAACTGACCGGCATGCGTTGGTTAACGCAGCCGCTCGTGGTAACCGCGGCATGTGGTGACGAAGGTCACGTCGACGGCGCATCGGGCCGGCGGGCGGACGCCTGATGCGGGTCGGCAGCAAGAGCGTTGGCGATGCGGACAAACTGGCAACTCGATGTCTTCCGCACGGGGTTCACAATGGCTGCCATCGCCTACCCAAGTACGGGGCAGACGCGGGATACCGGGCGGATCGCAGTGGAGCCGATGACGGGAATCGAACCCGCGTATTCAGCTTGGGAAGCCCGTGCGGATGCGCCTGTGTGAGAGGAACCGAGGACTAGAAGTTATCGGGTATCCGTTGTCGACAGCGGTTGGCGT
>NZ_LZKU01000201.1 GCF_001672975.1 Mycobacterium sp. 1465703.0 | reverse complement strand
GGTTGCTGCTGGCCGTCTTCCGTGGCCGGCTGCACCCCATCGGCGGGCTGGGCGTCGCGCTGGGCATCACGGTGCTGCTGTTTCCGGTGGTGCAGCCCTGGTATCTGCTGTGGGCGATCATTCCGCTGGCCGCCTGGGCAACCCGTACCGGCTTCCGGGTGGCCGCGATCGTGATCAGCCTGGTCGTCGGCATCTTCGGCCCGACCGCCAACGGCGACCGGTTCGCGCTGTTCCAGATAGTGGACGCCACCCTGGCCAGCACCGTGATGCCCAGCGCGACGCCCAGCCCGCCGATGGGGTGCAGCCGGCCACGGAAGACGGCCAGCAGCAACCAGGCCACCATGACCGTGATGATCAGCACACCGATCCCACGGGTCAGTCCCAGCACCGCGGTGGTGTGATCACCCAGCCCGAGCAGAATGCCCACCTGGCCGGTGCCGAGCGCCAGCAGCGTCGGCGGCGACATCCAGCTGCGCACCACGTTGGCGGTGCCCAGCGTGTAGATCCAGCCGAACCCCAGGCCGCTGGCCCAGCCCACCAGCGCCATCACCGCCAGCGACAACGTCGCCATGCAGCCGCCGGTCACCAGCAGGGCACGCAGTGTCCCCCCGCAGCGGTAGGCCAGCGCCATCGTGACGAAGCCCAGCGCCAGCAATGACGGCAGCTTCACCTGCGACGACAGTACGATGAGAATCGAACCGACGGCCAGCATCCCCAGCGGCTCCCAGTCCGGGGCGATGCTGAGTGCCCGGTTCCTCCTCCGGCCACCGGCCGGCGTCGTCTTCGGGGCCATCTTCCACGACGAGGGCAGCAGACGCGGGGCGTCAATGCCGCGCAACGCGAATTCCGCGCCGGCCAGCATCAGGCCCAGCATCAGCGCCTCGTTGTGCCCGCCCGCCACCAGATGCATGATCAGCAGCGGATTGGCCGCTCCCAGCCACAGCGCGCTGACTTCGGCGACGCCGCAGCGCTGAGCCAGCCGCGGGGTCGCCCACACAATCAGTCCGACGCCCAGCAGTTCCACCAACCGGTGACACAGCACGGCGGCGACGATGTTCTCCCCGGTGATCGCCGAGATGCCGCGCCCGATCCACAAGAACAGCGGCCCATACGGTGCGGGCGTCTCGCGCCACAGTGTCGGCACCGACAGCGTGAAGATGTGGGACAGGCCCAGCCCCGAAGCCGGCCCCACCCGGTACGGGTCGAGTCCCTCCAGCGAGATCTGGCTCTGCGCCAGATAGGAGTAGACGTCCTTGCTGTACATCGGTGGGGCGATCAACAGCGGTAGCACCCACAACAGCAGGGTGCGGTCCAGTTCGCCGCGCGACATCCGCCGGTTTCCCAACGCGAACCGGCCCAGCATCAACCAGGCCAACGCCATCATGACCGCGCCGGTGGTCGTCATGGTCAGCGACACGGTCTGGATCCGCGACGGCAGGTTGAGCAGCCGCACGCCGAATGTGGGGTCCTGCACGACGGGCCGGGCGCCGGCGCCCAGCGCACCGATCGCCATCACCACGGTGCCGGTGGCACCGAACAGGCGGGTGCGGCGCAGCGCGGTGAGCTCGGTATCGTTCAGCGGCGTGCCCACCGCTTGCTCGTCGCCGTGCAGACTGGCGATCGATGAGCTCAGCGTGTGGTGGCGGGCTGCCATCAGAGCAGCGTAGCCGCCGGATGGAAAGGGTCTCTGCGCCGCCGCAGGTGTGAGCAGCGCAACCCGAAGACAGGGGACCCTTGGTAGACCGATCCCCGGAATTGCGTCACACTGGTGTTGTGAAAATCCGAACCAGCCTCGATGGGGCCCCCGGAGCCGGCGTCGCCGCTACCGGTGTGGCAGACGTCGGCGCCTCGGTGCCGGATGGTCACACCCGCCGCGCGATCGTGCGGCTGCTACTGGAATCCGGATCGATCACCGCCGGCGAGATCGGTGACCGGCTGGGCCTGGCGGCCGCCGGTGTGCGACGGCACCTGGACGCCCTGATCGACGCGGGTGATGCCGAATCCACCGCGGCCGCGGCGTGGCAGCAGGTGGGACGGGGACGTCCGGCCAAGCGTTATCGGCTGACCGCGGCAGGCCGGGCCAAGCTCGACCACGCTTACGACGACCTGGCGGCGGCCGCCATGCGGCAGCTGCGCGAAATCGGCGGTGAAGAGGCCGTGCAGGCATTCGCCCGGCAGCGGATCGACACCATCTTGGCCGACGTCCCGGCCGCCGACAGTGCGGCGGACGCCGACGTCGAGGCGACCGCCGACCGGATCGCCACCGCGTTGACCAAGGCCGGTTATGTCACCACGACCAACCCGGTCGGCGGGCCCATTCACGGCGTGCAGATCTGTCAGCATCACTGCCCGGTATCTCATGTCGCCGAGGAATTCCCCGAGCTGTGCGAGGCCGAGCAGCAGGCCATGGCCGAGGTGCTGGGCACCCACGTCCAGCGGTTGGCGACCATCGTCAACGGCAACTGTGCCTGCACCACGCACGTCCCCCTGACCCAGGCAACCACCCCGGCGCCCAGCCCGCGCCACAACACCACCAAGACCAAAGGAGCGTCTCGATGACACTCACACCCGAGGCCAGCAAGACGGCGACCGCGCCGCTGACCCAGGAAGAGGCAATCGCTTCCCTGGGGCGGTACGGCTATGGCTGGGCTGACTCCGACATCGCCGGGGCCAGCGCCCAGCGCGGGCTGTCCGAGGCCGTCGTGCGGGACATCTCGGCGAAGAAGAACGAGCCGGAGTGGATGCTGCAGACCCGGTTGAAGGCGCTGCGCATCTTCGATCGCAAGCCGATGCCGAAGTGGGGCTCGAACCTGGGGGGCATCGACTTCGACAACATCAAGTACTTCGTGCGTTCGACGGAGAAGCAGGCGGCCTCATGGGAGGACCTGCCCGAGGACATCCGCAACACCTATGACCGGCTGGGCATTCCGGAAGCGGAGAAGCAGCGTCTGGTCGCCGGTGTCGCGGCGCAGTACGAGTCCGAGGTGGTCTACCACCAGATCCGCGAGGACCTGGAAGCTCAGGGCGTCATCTTCCTGGACACCGACACCGGACTGCGCGAACACCCCGAGATCTTTCAGGAGTACTTCGGCACCGTGATCCCGGCCGGGGACAACAAGTTCTCCGCGCTGAACACCGCGGTGTGGAGCGGCGGCTCGTTCATCTACGTCCCGAAGGGCGTGCACGTCGACATCCCGCTGCAGGCCTACTTCCGGATCAACACCGAGAACATGGGCCAGTTCGAGCGGACGCTGATCATCGCCGACGAGGGCTCCTACGTGCACTACGTCGAGGGTTGTACCGCGCCGATCTACAAGTCGGACTCGCTGCACTCGGCGGTGGTCGAGATCATCGTGAAGCCCAATGCGCGCGTTCGCTACACGACGATCCAGAACTGGTCGGGCAACGTCTACAACCTGGTCACCAAGCGGGCCCGCGCCGAAGCCGGCGCCACCATGGAGTGGATCGACGGCAACATCGGGTCGAAGGTCACCATGAAATACCCGGCGGTCTGGATGACCGGCGAGCACGCCAAGGGCGAGGTGCTGTCGGTGGCCTTCGCCGGCGAAGACCAGCACCAGGACACCGGTGCGAAAATGCTGCACCTGGCGCCGAACACGTCGAGCAACATCGTGTCCAAGTCGGTGGCTCGCGGCGGTGGCCGCACCTCCTACCGCGGCCTGGTCCAGGTGAACAAGGGTGCGCATGGATCGCGTTCCAGCGTGAAATGCGATGCGCTGCTGGTCGATACGATCAGCCGCAGCGATACCTACCCGTACGTCGACATCCGCGAGGACGACGTCACGATGGGCCACGAGGCCACCGTGTCCAAGGTCAGCGAGAACCAGCTGTTCTACCTGATGAGCCGCGGCCTGACCGAGGACGAGGCGATGGCCATGGTGGTGCGCGGCTTCGTCGAGCCGATCGCCAAAGAGCTGCCGATGGAGTACGCGCTCGAGCTCAACCGGCTGATCGAGCTGCAGATGGAAGGCGCGGTCGGCTAGTGACGAATCTGACCGAAGCGGTTGAGGGTTCGGCCCTGACCGCAGTCAACAAGGGCGAGTTGTTCTCCTCGTTCGATGTGGACGCGTTCGAGGTCCCACACGGTCGCGACGAAATCTGGCGGTTCACGCCGTTGCGCCGGTTGCGTGGCCTGCACGACGGCTCGGCACGCGCCACCGGCAAGGCCGAGATCAGCGTCAGCGAGCAGCCCGGCGTGCGCGTCGAGACCGTCCGCCGTGGCGACGAGCGGCTCGGCCAAGCTGGTGCGCCGACTGACCGCGTTGCGGCGCAAGCATTTTCGTCGTTCAATTCCGCGACCCTGATCACCGTCGAGCGTGACACCCGCATCGCCGAGCCGATCGGTGTCACCGTCACCGGCCCCGGCCAGGGCGCGGTGGCCTACGGACACCTGCAGATCCGGGTCGCCGAGCTGGCAGAGGCGGTCGTCGTCATCGACCACCGGGGCAGCGGAACGCTGGCTGACAACGTCGAATTCGTCGTCGACGACGCCGCCCGGCTCACCGTGGTCTGGCTCGCTGACTGGGCTGACGACGCCGTGCACGTCAGCATGCAGCACGCCAAGCTGGGCAAGGACGCGGTGCTGCGCCACGTCGCCGTCACGCTGGGCGGTGAAGTGGTGCGGATGACGGCCAACGTGCGGTACCTGGGCCCCGGCGGCGACGCCGAGCTGCTGGGCCTGTACTTCGCCGACGACGGGCAGCACCTGGAGTCGCGGCTGCTGGTCGATCACGCGCAGCCCAACTGCAAGTCCAATGTGCTGTACAAGGGTGCGCTGCAAGGCGATCCGGACTCCGGGTTGCCCGACGCGCACACGGTCTGGATTGGCGACGTGTTGATCCGCGCCGAAGCCGCCGGCACCGACACCTTCGAGGTGAACCGCAACCTGGTGCTCACCGACGGGGCACGCGCCGACTCGGTGCCCAACTTGGAGATCGAGACGGGTGAGATCGTCGGGGCCGGGCACGCCAGTGCCACCGGCCGTTTCGATGACGAGCAACTGTTCTACCTACGCTCCCGGGGCATCCCCGAGGAGCAGGCGCGCCGCCTGGTGATCCGCGGGTTCTTCGCCGAAATCATCTCCAAGATCGCGGTCCCCGAGATACGGGAACGCCTGACCGCAGCCATCGAACGCGAACTGGCCTTAACCGAAAAGACGGAAACAACAGCCTCATGACCACTCTGGAAATCAAAGACCTGCACGTCAGTGTCGTGAACCCGAACGCCGCCGAGTCCGAGCGCGAAATCCCGATCCTCAACGGCGTCGACTTGACGGTGAAATCCGGTGAGACACATGCCTTGATGGGACCCAACGGCTCGGGCAAGTCGACGCTCTCCTACGCCATCGCCGGGCACCCCAAGTACACGGTGACCTCGGGCTCCATCACGCTGGACGGCCAGGACGTGCTGGCGATGAGCATCGACGAGCGGGCCAGGGCCGGAATCTTTTTGGCGATGCAGTATCCCGTCGAAGTGCCCGGCGTCTCGGTGTCCAACTTCCTGCGTTCGGCCGCGACCGCGGTGCGCGGTGAGGCGCCGAAACTGCGGCATTGGGTCAAAGAGGTCAAGGCGGCGATGGGCTCGCTGGAAATCGACCCGGCCTTCGCCGAACGCAGCGTCAACGAGGGTTTCTCCGGTGGCGAGAAGAAGCGCCACGAGATCCTGCAGCTCGAGCTGCTCAAGCCCAAGATCGCCATCCTCGACGAGACCGACTCCGGGCTGGACGTCGACGCGCTGCGAGTGGTCAGCGAGGGCGTGAACCGTTACGCGGAGACAGAGCACGGCGGCGTCCTGCTGATCACCCACTACACCCGCATCCTGCGCTACATCCGTCCCGAATACGTGCACGTGTTCGTCGGCGGGCGCATCGCCGAATCCGGCGGTCCTGAGCTGGCCGACGAACTCGAGCAGAACGGCTACGTCCGCTTCACCCAGGCGGCAGCGGGAGCCTGACATGGCTACACCTTCGGCGGCGGTTTCACCCCTGGACATCGACGCGATCCGCGCCGATTTCCCGATTCTCAAGCGGGTGATGCGCAGCGGAAAACCGTTGGCCTATCTGGATTCCGGTGCGACCTCGCAGCGTCCGCTGCAGGTGCTCGACGCCGAGCGGGAGTTTCTGCTGACCTGCAACGGCGCCGTGCATCGCGGTGCGCACCAGCTGATGGAAGAGGCCACCGACGCCTACGAGCAGGGGCGCGCCGACATCGCGGCCTTCGTGGGCGCCGATGCCGACGAGCTGGTGTTCACCAAGAACGCCACCGAGGCGCTCAACCTGGTGTCGTATGTGCTGGGGGACAAGCGTTCGGAACATTCCGTCGGCCCCGGTGACGTCATCGTCACCACCGAGCTCGAGCACCACGCCAACCTGGTCCCGTGGCAGGAACTGGCCCGGCGCACCGGTGCGACGTTGCGCTGGTACGGCGTCAGCGATGACGGCCGCATTGACCTCGACTCGCTGGAGCTCGACGAGCGCGTCAAAGTGGTTGCCTTCACCCATCATTCGAATGTGACCGGCGCGCTGGCCCCGGTGGCCGAGCTGGTCAGCCGCGCGCGCGCGGTGGGCGCGCTGACCGTGCTGGACGCCTGCCAGTCGGTGCCGCACCAGCCCGTCGACTTCCACGCCCTCGATGTCGACTTCGCCGCATTCTCCGGACATAAGATGTTGGGTCCCAACGGAATCGGTGTCCTGTATGGGCGCCGCGGGGTGTTGTCGTCCTTGCCGCCGTTCCTGACCGGCGGCTCGATGATCGAGACGGTCACCATGGAGGCCTCCAGCTACGCGGCGGTCCCGCAGCGGTTCGAGGCCGGAACACCGATGACCTCCCAGGTGGTGGGACTGGGCGCGGCCACCCGCTATCTCAGCGCCATCGGGATGCAGGCCGTGCAGGCCCATGAACATCAATTGGTCACCGCGGCCATCGAGGGGTTGTCCGGCATCGATGCCGTGCGCATCATCGGGCCGGGGCCGAGCGAGAACCGCGCCTCGCCGGTGTCTTTCGTGGTCGACGGCGTGCACGCGCACGATGTTGGGCAGGTGCTCGACGACGAAGGCGTCGCGGTGCGAGTGGGTCACCACTGCGCGTTGCCGCTGCACCGCCGGTTCGGCCTGGCGGCCACCGCGCGGGCGTCCTTCGCGGTGTACAACACCGCCGAGGAGGTCGAACGTCTGGTCGCCGGCGTGCGGCGTGCCCTGGATTTCTTTGGGAGAGGCTGACATTGCGTCTCGAGCAGATGTATCAGGACGTGATCCTGGACCACTACAAGCACCCGCAGCACCGCGGGTTGCGCGAGCCGTACGGCGCCGAGGTGTTTCACGTCAACCCGGTCTGCGGTGACGAGGTCACGCTGCGGGTGGCGCTTTCCCAGGACGGCGAGACCATCGCCGACGTGTCCTATGACGGGCAGGGCTGCTCGATCAGCCAGGCGGCGACCTCGGTTCTCACCCAGCAGGTGATCGGTCAAACCGTCGGCGAGGCACTCAAGACCATCGACGCGTTCACCGAGATGGTGTCCTCCCGGGGCAACATCGAGGGTGACGAGGACGTGCTGGGCGACGGGATCGCGTTCGCCGGGGTGGCCAAATACCCGGCGCGGGTGAAATGCGCGCTGTTGGGCTGGATGGCGTTCAAAGATGCTCTAGCCAAGGCTTATTCGGGCCGGGCAGCAGACTTCGAGGAGGTTACAGATGAGCGAGACCACCGCGCAGGATGACGAATTGCTTGCCGACCTCGAGGAGGCGATGCGTGACGTCGTCGACCCCGAACTCGGCATCAACGTCGTCGATCTGGGACTCGTCTACGGGCTAAACGTCGAGGCGGGTGACGACGGGACCGTCGCCCTGATCGACATGACGCTGACGTCGGCGGCCTGCCCGCTGACCGATGTCATCGAAGACCAATCCCGCAGCGCGCTGGTGGGCGCCGGTCTGGTCGACGACCTGCGGATCAACTGGGTGTGGAACCCGCCGTGGGGACCGGACAAGATCACCGAGGAGGGCCGCGAACAGCTGCGCGCTCTCGGATTCACCGTCTGATCGACGCCCCGTCGCGTGCCGGCGATCGCCCCTAGAGGTGGATGTGGGGGAGGTGTGGCAGGTGGGGCAGGTGGTGGTGCGGACGCCCCATCGGTGGACACGTCTCCAAACTGATCAATGTTGCATGCAGTACGCCGCCGTCTTGAAATCCCTGCGCCCCCATGCATTTACCGTTCGTGATCGCCTGGGCGTCCGACGGGGTCTGCCGCTGATATGAGGTCGAGTCGGTGACGGTGACGTTGGTGGCGCCGCCGGGGCCCAGGCCATTGACGGCGATGGTATTGCCCGACACCGAAGCGACGGTGCCGTAGAACCCGGCCGGCGGGGGACACTTACCGTCCGCGGACTGGGTGACCGTCACCGTCTGCGCGGTGATCGCCCCCGGGGGCGGCGCGCTCTGCGGGGTGGCTTTGATATTCACGCAACTGCCGGGCGTCACGTCGGTCAGCTTCGCTGGGGTGACCTCGACGACCAGGGTTTGCGGCGTGTAGTCCACCGTCGCCGAACCGGTCCGCGTCCGAAGCCCAATCGTGCCACCCGAGTTCGACTGCACCATGCCCTCGACGTAGTCCTTCGGGGCCGGCGGAGGCGGAGGCGGCGCTGGTGGCGGCGCCGCGCTCGGTGTGGTGATCGCTTTCATCGCGCTGGGCGTCGCCATGTGCGGGCCCTCGCACAACACGTCGACTAGCAGCGCCCCGCCCGCCGGTCCGGCGGCCCCGCCCAGCGCGGCCCCGAGCGCGGCGCCGCCGGGTCCTCGGCGATAACGAGGCACAGACCCTCTCCGATCTAGCGTTTCGCCGTCCTCGTCGTTTACCCTCG
>NZ_LZKU01000200.1 GCF_001672975.1 Mycobacterium sp. 1465703.0 | reverse complement strand
GGCCGCACGACCGTTCAGGACCAGCAAGCGATAGGCCGTCGGGTTGCGGGCCAGTCGCTGCAGCGGATTCATGGGACGACTGTATTTCCCTGCGGATCGAAACGGGGCGTCAAGACGATGAAATGCGGTTGACAAGCCTGGGTTTCGATAACCGCTACCCCACCTCGCCCCGCCTCGGCCGCCACGGGTAAATAAATTGCTTGATTTAACCGGGTGCGCGGTGTTCACTGAGGCGATGACCGCCGAGCGGATCGCTCGCTCCGACAGGTCGACGGGCACCCGAGAGGCGATCTTGTCGGCCGCTGAAGTGCTATTCGCCGAGCGTGGGATGTATGCCGTGTCGAATCGGCAGATCAGCGAAGCGGCCGGGCAAGGCAACAACGCCGCGGCGTGCTACCACTTCGGCACCCGGGTCGACCTGTTGCGTGCCATCGAAAGCAAACACCGCGAACCGATCGAGGAGTTGCGCGCCCAGATGTTGGCCACCATCGGTGATTCGACCGAACTACGGGACTGGGTCGGTGCGCTGGTGCGGCCGTTGACCGATCATCTGTCCGCGCTGGGCACCCCGACCTGGTATGCCCGGTTCGCTGCGCAGGCGATGGCCGATCCCACCTACCGCCATGTGGTCACCAAAGACGCCTTGACGTCGCCGTTACTGGTGCAGACGCTCGACGGCATCAACCGCTGCCTTCCCGAACTGCCCAAGCGCGTTCGTGCCGAACGCATGGTGATGGTGCGCAACCTGCTCATGCATACGTGCGCCGAACACGAAGGCGCGCTGGCCGAGCACGGGCCGCGGTCGCGGTCGGCGTGGCCGGTCGCCGGCGAAGGGCTGATCGACGCGATCGTCGGTCTGTGGCGCGCGCCGGTCCACGTGGGTGCGGCGGGCAGCCAGCCTTCACACACACCTGCGCAGACCAACAACCGAGGAGCACGATGACTGAAGGATCCACCGCCACTGATATCCCGGAGTTTCCGATGACACGGGCACCCAGCTGCCCGTTCGCTCCGCCTCCGAAGGTATTGGAGCTCAACGCCGACAAGCAGCTGAGCAGGGTCCGGATCTGGGACGACAGCACCCCGTGGCTCATCCACGGCTACGAGGCGATACGTGCGTTGTTCACCGATTCCCGCACCAGTGTCGACGACCGGTTGCCGGGCTATCCGCATTGGAACGCCGGCATGCTCGCCACCGTGCACAAGCGCCCACGCTCGGTGTTCACCTCCGACGCCGAAGAGCACACCCGGTTTCGCCGAATGCTGTCGAAACCGTTCACCTTCAAGCGAGTTGAAGCGCTGCGGCCGGCTGTGCAGAAGATCACCGACGATCACATCGACGGCCTGCTGGCCGGCCCGAAGCCGGGCGATATCGTCAGCACCCTGTCGCTGCCGGTCCCCTCTCTGGTCATCAGCGAACTGCTGGGCGTGCCCTATGAGGACGCGGAATTCTTCCAGACCCAGGCCCAGCGGGGCATGGGTCGCTACGCGACCGAGGAGGACACCGCCCAGGGCGCCGCCTCGTTGGCGAAGTACCTGGCGAACCTGGTTCGGACGAAGATGCACGATCCCTCAGAGGATTTGGTGTCCGACCTCGCCGAGCGGGTCAACGCCGAAGAGCTCAGTGTGCGCGAGGCGGCGCAATTGGCCACCGGGGTGCTGATCGCGGGGCATGAGACCACCGCGAACATGATCAGTCTGAGCATCGCGGCGTTGCTCGAACATCCCGATCAGCGTGCGCTGCTGTGCGACACCGATGATCCGAAGGTCGTCGCCACCGCGGTCGAAGAGCTGATGCGTTACCTGAGCATCATCCAGACCGGCCAACGACGAATTGCTGTCGAAGACATCGAGATTGGCGGGGAAACCATCCGCGCCGGCGAGGGAATCATCCTCGATGTCGCGCCCGCGAACTGGGATGAGCGCCAATTCCCCAATCCGGACCGGCTGGACCTGCTTCGTGAAGACGGACCGCACGTCGGCTTCGGCTATGGCCGCCACCAGTGCGTGGGTCAGCAGCTGGCCCGGATGGAACTGCAGATCGTCTTGCCCACGCTGCTGCGCCGTATCCCGACACTGCGGCTTGCCGTGCCGCTGGAAGAGCTTCCGTTCAAGCACGACGCGTTGGCCTACGGCCTCTATGAGTTGCCTGTGACATGGTGAAGCCCGATCTCGCACTCGACGTCCCTGATTTGCGTGGCAAATTCGCCGTCGTGACCGGTGCCAACAGCGGTTTGGGGTTCGGTCTGGCAAAGCGGCTGGCCGGGGCGGGTGCCGACGTGGTGATGGCGATCCGCGACCGGGCCAAGGGCGAACGGGCCCTGGCCGGTATCCGCCGGGACGTACCGCAGGCCAAGCTCACCATCAGGCAACTGGATCTGTCGTCGCTGCACAGCGTGGCGGCGCTGGCCGAGGAACTGACCGCCCAAGGGCGTCCGATCGACATTCTGATCAACAACGCCGGCGTGATGACGCCCCCGCAACGGCAACAGACCCATGATGGCTTCGAATTGCAGTTCGGCACAAACCATTTAGGGCATTTCGCATTGACCGGACGACTGCTTGCTCTGCTGCGGGCGGCGGAATCCGCACGGGTGGTGAGCGTCAGCAGCATCGCCGCCACCCAGGGCAAGCTCGACTTCGGCGACGTCAACGCCGAACACGGCTACAAACCGATGTACTCCTACGGTGTCTCCAAATTGGCGCAACTGATGTTCGCCGTCGAGTTGGATCGGCGTAGCCGCCAAGGCGGTTGGGGGTTGATGTCCAACGCCGCGCACCCAGGTCTGAGCAAGACAAACCTGCTCAGTGGCGCCTCGTACGGCCGAACCAAGCCCACGTTGCAGGCCCGGTTCACCCAACTGACCTGGCGACTGCTGCCGTTCCTGTGGCTCGACATCGACGAAGGCATCAAACCGACCCTCTACGCCGCGGTGTCACCGGATGCGCAGGGCGCGAAATACTACGGACCGCGTGGCTTCTATGAAACCGTCAGGGGCGGAGTCACTTTCGCGGGCGTCCCCCGGCTGGCCCGCAGCGAGCCCGACATGCGAGAGCTGTGGCAGCTCTCCGAACAGCTCACCGGTGTGAGCTATCCGGGTTGACATCAGAAAGTGGTGACAGATGGCGTTCGTCGGTCGTAGTGACGTCAAAGATCCGGGTGCTCAGCAGGATCAGTGGGAACGGTTGGCGCGCCGGCGTGAGCGGTTGTACGCCGACGATGAACAATTCCGGAACACCCGGCCCGACGACGAAATCGCCGCCGCCGCACGCGCGCCGGGGTTGCGGATCGCCGAGGTGATGGCGACCGTCTTGCAGGGCTACGCCAGGCGGCCCGCCCTCGCGCAGCGTGCTCGCGAGCTCGTCACCGATCCGGAAACCGGGCGTTCGATACTGCACTTCTTGCCACGATTTGAGACGGTCAGCTACGCCGATCTGTGGGCGCGCGTGCAGGCCACCGCCGCGGATTGGCATCACCACGAACGCCACCCGGTTCGCGCCGGAGACTTCGTCTGTGTGCTGGGGTTTGCCAGCATCGACTACACGGCCATCGAATGTGCCTGTATCCACCTCGGTGCCGTGGTGGTGCCTTTGCAAACCAGCGCTCCGGCTGCCCAGCACGCGCCGATCCTGGACGAGACCCGGCCGCGGATCCTGGCCGTGGGCATCGACAATCTCGCGGCGGCCATGGAGGCGGCGTTGGCAGGCACGGCGCCGGACCGGCTGATCGTCTTCGACTACCAACCAGGCGACGACGACCAGCGCGCGGTATTCGAAGCCGTGCAGCAGCGACTGTCTGCCGCGGGCAGTTCGCTGACCGTCGAGACGATCGACACCGTCGTCGCAAACGGCGCGGTGCTGCCACCCGCGCCGCTGCACGTGGCCGCGGACGGCGAAGACCCGTTGGCATGGGTGTTCTACACGTCGGGCAGCACCGGCACACCCAAAGGCGCGATGTTCACCGAAAGCCTGTGCATTGGCACCTGGCTCGCGCAGTCGGATCAGCCGGTCATCACCTTGAGCTACATGCCGATGAGCCACCTGATCGGTTACGGGTACGTCATCCTGACGCTGGCCAACGGTGGCACAAGCTATTTCGCCGCCAAGAGCGATCTGTCCACCCTGTTCGAGGACCTGGCGTTGGTACGACCCACCTCGATGAGCCTGGTGCCGCGAGTCTGCGAGATGTTCTTTCACCACTACCAGCGCGAGCTGGACCGCCACCTGATGGCCGGTGCCGACGCCGATGCAGCCGGAACCCAGATCATTGCGGCGATCCGAGAAGAGATTCTGGGCGGCCGGGTGCTGGCGGTGGGCTGCGGATCGGCCGCGTTGTCGCCGGAAATCAAGGTGTTCATGGAAGAGGTGCTCGATCAGCACCTGCTGATCGGTTATTCGTCCACCGAAATCGCCGGCGGCATGATCGTGGCCGACGAGCACGTGTTGCGGCCACCGGTGATCGACTACAAACTCCTCGACGTTCCCGAGCTCGGTTATTTCAATACCGACAAGCCTTATCCGCGAGGAGAATTGGCGGTGAAGTCGGCCCGCTTCATGGCCGGCTATTACAACCGGCCCGACCTCACGGCCACCATGTTCGACGAAGACGGATATTACAAAACCGGCGACATCATGGCCGAGGTCGGCCCGGACCGGTTGCGCTATGTCGACCGTCGCAACAACGTGATCAAGCTTGCCCAGGGTGAGTTCGTCGCGGTGTCCCGCCTGGAGGCGCTGTATTCGACCAGCGCCCTGATCCACCAGATCTACATCTACGGCAACAGCGCCCGTTCTTTCCTGCTCGCCGTGGTGGTGCCGACCGACGGAAGTGCCGACGCAGCGATGATCGCCCAGTCGTTGCGGCAGATCGCACGCGACAACCAACTCAACGGCTATGAGATCCCCCGCGACTTCATCATCGAGACGGAGCCGTTCAGCCTGGCCAACGGCTTGCTGTCCGGCGTCGGAAAGTTTCTGCGGCCCAAGCTCAAAGCCCGCTACGGCGACCGGCTGGAACAGCTCTATGCACGGATGGCCGACGACCAACTGGGCCAGCTTCGGGTTCTGCGTACCGGTGGCGCCGATCAGCCGGTTCTGGCTACCGTCACCAAAGCCGTGCAGGCCACCCTCGGCGTGCCCCCGCCCGACGTCTCACCCGAGGCGAGGTTCATCGACCTGGGCGGCGACTCCCTTTCGGCGCTGACCTTTTCGACGCTGCTGGCAGACATCTACGGCATCGAAGTTCCGGTCAGCGTCGTGATCGATCCGACCGGCGACCTACTCACCATCGCGGGCCACATCGAACGTCAGCGCGCCGCCGGCACCACCCGGCCCACGTATGGATCGGTGCACGACACCACCACCGCCGAGGTGCACGCCGAAGACCTGACCTTGAACAAGTTCATCGACGACGACGTCCTGAATTCCGCGCTGTTACTGCCACGACCGACGGCCGAGGTTCGCACCGTGTTACTCACCGGCGCAACCGGATTCCTTGGCCGCTTCCTGGGTATGGAATGGCTGGAGGGACTCGCCGAGTTGGGCGGCACCCTGATTTGTCTGACCCGTGGCGCCGACGCCGCGCAGGCCCGCCAGCGAATCGAGGCGGCGCTGGGCTCGGACACCACCCTGCAGGAGCGCTTCGGATCGCTGGCCGAGGATCATCTCGACGTCGTCGCCGGTGACATCGGCGAGCCCAGATTCGGCCTGGATGACGCGACATGGCGACGTCTGGCCGACACGGTCGACCTGATCGTGCACCCCGCCGCGCACGTCAACCACTTACTGCCCTACCGCCAGTTGTTCACGCCCAACGTGGTGGGCACCGCCGAAATCATCCGGCTGGCAATTACCGCCAGGCTCAAGCCGATCCACTACATCTCCACCATGGGCGTCAGCGCCGTCGCGCATCAACTCGTCGATGAGGACACCGATATCCGCCGCTCGGTGCCCAGTTGCACCGTCAACGACGGTTACGCCAACGGCTACGGAATCAGCAAGTGGGCCGGTGAGGTCTTGATGCGCGAGGCACACGACCTGTGCGGGCTGCCGATCGCGGTGTTCCGGCCCGGCATGATCTTGGCCGACAGCAGGTATGCGGGACAACTCAATGTGCCGGACATCTTCACTCGATTGCTGTTCAGCCTGGTCGCCACCGGCGTCGCTCCGCGCTCGTTCTACCGGGGCTCCACCGGCGCGCGCCCGCATTACGATGGTCTGCCGGTCGACTTCCTGGCCGATGTGATCGCAGCGATCGGCCCGCAGCACGGCAGCAGTTTCGACACCTATAACACCACCAATCCGCACGACGACGGAATCTCGTTGGACACCTTCGTCGACTGGATCATCGCAGCGGGGTATCCGGTGGAAAAGATCGACGACTACCCGACTTGGCTGACTCGATTCGAGACGGCAATGCGTGCGCTCCCGGAAAATCAGCGTGCACAGTCGGTGCTCAGCGTGCTCGACGTCTACCGTGAACCCATGACCGCAATAGCCGGCTCGCCGGTGCCCGGAGACCGGTTCCGGGCGGCCGCACACGACGCCGGGCGTGCGATTCCCCACCTGTCCAGGGAGCTGATCGACAAATACCTAGCCGACCTCGAACGGATCGGTGTGCTCACCCGCTGAACGGCAACTGATCGGAAACGAAGGGACGACGATGTCCAGCCCAGCCCAAACCCTTTACCCCCAAGGCGTGATCGGCGCACCCAAGCACCGTCGCGGTCACGCGGCGGACTTCAACACCGGCCTACCGGCCGGCACCGAGGTGTTCTCCGCGGACAACCACATCTCGGTGGCCGACGACATCTTCTACGAACACTTCCCCGACGACCTCAAGGACCAAGCCCCGCGGATCTGGTACGAGGATGGCGCGTATCTGCTCGGCCCGCCCGGACAGTCAATGGTGGTCGGCGACTTCAGTGCTGTACTCATGCAATACGACGACCTGGCCGGGGCGGCCACCAACAACGTCGAAGCCCGGGTTCGCGAACTCGCCGAAGACGGTGTCGACAAGGAACTGGCCTTTCCCAACGCGGTGCTCGCGCTCTTCCATCACCCCGATCACGGTATCCGCGAACGGATCTTTCGCGTCTACAACGAGCACATCGCCGAAGTTCAGGAGCGCTCTGATGGCCACTGCTACGGAGTCGGACTGATCAACTGGTGGGATCCGGCCGGTGCCCGTCGCACCTTGTCCGAGCTGAAATCGTTGGGGCTCAAGACGTTTCTGATGCCGATCAGCCCGGGCAACGATGCCAGCGGCCAACCCATCGATTATTCGAGCACTGCGATGAGCGCGGTGTGGGACGAGATCGAAGACGCCGGGTTGCCCGTCACGCACCACATCGGTGAGAGCCAGCCGAAGTTTCCCAGTGAAATCAACAGCGTCGCGGTGGCCATGATGGTCAACATCGACTCATTCCGGGAGATGTTCTCCAAGTATGTCTTCGGCGGCATCCTCGACCGGCATCCGCGACTACGCATCGGCTGGTTCGAGGGCGGAATCGCCTGGGTGCCAACAACGCTGCAAGACGCCGAACACGTGCTGGCCTCCTATCGGCACATGCTCGCCCATCAACCACAGCGCGACGTCCGAGATTACTGGGATACACACATGTGCGCCTCGTTCATGGTCGATCCGCTGGGGCTGCGGCAGATCGGCGAGATCGGGATCGACAAGGTGATGTGGTCGTCCGACTACCCGCACAACGAAAGCACTTTCGGCTATTCGGAAAGGTCGCTGGCCGCGGTGGTCGAGGCCGTCGGCCCCGAGGATGCGGTTGGGGTTGTCGGTGGTAACATCAAGCGATTCTTGGGGATCGCCTCATGACCGACTCACTGACTGTTCGCGGCTCGGTGCTCGATATACCCGATCGGCCCGACTGGGCACGAATGCGCACCGAGACCGGAGCACGATTGCGTTCCGCGATGGCCGAATATGGCGTCGACGCGCTGATCCTGCTGATGAACGGCTATGTCGGATACGCCACCGGGGCCAGTTGGCCGCTGTTGGATGCGGGCCTCTCCCACGTGGAGCGGCCGGTCGCGGTCGTGCTCGCCGATGACGTACATCCGCACCTGTTCATGCCGTTCCGCAGCGGCGCCTCGGCGGAGTCACCGGTACCCGACGACCATCTGCACGGACCCGCCTACCTGGAATTCGACCACGGCGTAGCGGCTTTCGCCCGGACGCTGGCCGAGCTCGTCCCGCCGGGAGCCGCCATCGCCGTCGACGAACTCACCGGGGCGATGCGCCGGGCCTCGTCCAAACTGTTCCCCGCGGGACCGCCGACGGATGCGGCAATCGTGCTGGGTGCCGCGCAATTGGTGAAGACCCGCGACGAACTGTCCTGCCTGCGCAGGGCGGCGCGCATTACTGAGCAAGCGATTGTCGACGTCCAGCAGGCGTTGGCACCGGGTGTGCGTCAGATTGACCTTTCGGCCACCTTCGTGCGTCGCGCGTTCGAACTGGGCGCCACCACCAACATGCTGGAAGCCATCTGGCAGGTGATGCCGACGTCCCGGGAGGCAGGAGTGTGGACGACCCACGGGGATCTCGCGCTGCCACTGCTGCCTACCGATCGAGAACTGGCCGCGGGCGATGTGCTGTGGACCGACATCAGCATCACTTACGCCGGATACTGCTCCGATTTCGGCCGTACCTGGGTGGTCGGTGAAACGCCCACCCAAAAACAGCAAGACCAGTTCCGGCAGTGGCGCACCATCCTGGATGCCGTCCTCGCGGTAACCAAAGCCGGTGTCACGTCGGGTGATTTGGCGCGCGCGGCGATCGCGGCCAACGGTGGGCGCAAACCCTGGCTGCCGCACTTCTATCTGGGCCATGGCATCGGCACCTACCCCGCCGAAGCTCCGATGATCGGCACCGATCTCGGCGAGGAGTTCGACGACAACTTCGTCTTTCCGCCCGGAATGGTTCTGGTGTTAGAACCCGTGGTGTGGGAGGACGGGACGGGAGGCTACCGCAGTGAGGAGATCGTGGTGATCACCGAAGACGGCTACACGCCGATTACCAACTACCCGTACACCCCCTATGGCGACTGAAGTTCTGCCCGACGCGCCTACCTTGCGCTCGGGCCGACGGGACCGCGCGCTGGCCCAGATGAAGGAGCACGACCTCGACATCTTGGTGCTCGGGCGGCAAGCCAACATCCGTTACGTCACCGGCGCACCGCAGCTGTGGATCGCCGGGACACGGCCGTTCGGTCCGATGTGTGTGCTGGTGCGCGCCATCGGTGACATCTACCTCAACAGCACAGACGATGAGGGAGTCCCGGAGGAGATCGGCCACGATCATCTCTACGGCCTGGCCTGGAACCCGTTAACGCTCATCGATGTGCTCAAGAAAATCGACGGCGCCGAAGCGGCGCGGCGGGTCGGAACCGACGCGATCACACCGACTTTCGCGGCGTTACTGCCCGAGGCATTCCCCAATGCCGAGCTTGTGGATGCCGAGCCGGCGATGCGCGCGGCGCGGCGGATCAAGACCTCTGGTGAAATCGCCGCGATGCAGCAGTCGTTGCGGGTCGCCGAACGCGGACTGGCCACTGCCCTGGACGAATTGACGCCAGGGGTGCCGGAGCGAGTGCTGGCCGGGGTGATGCTGGAGGCGATGGCGGCCGGCGGGGTGAGCACGCCGGCCACCCAGGACGCCGCCTGGGTAACCTCGCGGGAGCAGCCGTGGCGTCGCGCTTCTGGACACCAGGTTCGGTCCGGAGACCTCGTCGCGTTCGCTGCGGGTGCGCTGGCGAACGGCTACGTCGCCGAGGTGGGCCGCACCTGGCCGGCCGGTGAGGTAGATGGCGCGGCTCGCAAGCTGTTCGGGCGATCCAACACGCTGTACGACAGCATGCTCGCCGCCTGCCGCCCCGGCGCCGCCACCCGCGACCTGCTCGCCGCCTATGAGGCGGCGGGTGAACCGATTCCGCCGATGCCTGTCGCACACGGGTTGGGGCTTGGGTTCGATCCGCCGGTGGTGTCCGAAACACTTTTGGCCGCAGGCGAACACGACCGACTCGAGGCCGGGATGGTATTGGCGATCACCGGCTATGTGTGGCAACAAGGCATCGGCGCGGTATTTCGCCGGGACACCGTGCACATCACCGACGACGGCGTCGACGTGCTGACCCAAAGCCCGTCCTGGAGCTACGGGAGTTAGACCGCCCCGTATTGCCCCGCACCCGAATGTCGGTCGACAGCGGCATCAAACTTCTAAATCTCTTGTGCCACTTCGGTTTCACTGGTCACAATGCGGGCTTTCTTGTCGGTACTCCTTCCTAAAATTTGAGGCATGGGTTCGAGCAGTCGTGACGAGATCGTCGAGGTCTTCGACGCGCTCGATGCCGAGTTGAACCGCGCCTGCGCGTTGTCGTTCGACGCACTGACCACCCGCGAGCAGCTGGCACTGTTGCAGCGCTGCGAGAAGGTGCGCCGGCGCATACCGGCCATCGAGCACCCGCTGATCAATTCCCTTGCCCGCCAACCCCCGTCCGAGGAACTCGGTGGCACGCTGCCCCGCGCGGTCGCGGAGGCGACGCTGATCAGCCGCGGCGAAGCGTCCCGCCGCATCAAGGAGTCGCGGGATCTCGGTCCGCGGCATGGCCTCACCGGCGAACCCGTCACCCCGGCTCTGGCCGCCGCCGCGGCCGCCCAACGCGACGGCGAGCTCGGCACCGGTCAAGTCGCGGTGATCCGGAAGTTCTACCACCAACTGCCCGGCTGGATAGATGCGGCCACCCGCGAGCAGGCCGAGGCCAAGCTCGCCTTGAAGGAACCCGGTATCGGCCCGAACAACTCGGCAAGCCGGCCGACGTCCTGGCCGATTGCCTCAACCCCGACGACACCTTCACCGACGAGGACCGGGCTCGGCAGCGCGGCGTGATGCTGGGTAACCAGCAAGCCGACGGCATGTCGCAGCTGCGGCTGGCTGACCCCCGAAGCACGTGCCACGCTGGAAGCCGTCTTGGCGAAACTCGCCGCGCCCGGCATGTGCAATCCCGATGACGAAGCCCCTTGTGTTGGCGGGACTCCCAGTGAGCAGGCCATCGAACGGGATGGCCGCAGTGCCGCCCAGCGCCAGCACGACGCGCTCAACGCGGGCTGGCGGGCGTTGATGGCGTCCGGAAAGTTGGGTCAGCACAACGACTTGCCGGCCTCCATCGTCGTCACGACAACGCTCCAAGAGCTGGAGGCCGCCGCCGGGCAGGGCCTCACCGGTGACGGCACCATCCTGCCGATGAGCGACGTGATCCGGTTGACCTGCCATGCGCATCACTACCTGGCGATCTTCGACAAAGGCAAGGCGCTGGCGCTGTATCACACGAAGCGCCTGGCCTCACCGGCTCAGCGAATCGTGTTGTACGCCAAGGATCGCGGCTGTTCGGCCCCGGGATGCACCGTGCCAGGCTATTACTGCGAAGTGCATCACGTCACCGACTGGTCCGCGTGCCATACCAGCGACGTCGACGAGCTCACCTTCGCCTGCGGCCCCCACCACCGCCTGCTGCGGCCCGGCGGATGGACCACCCGCAAAACGCCGTGGGTGACACCGAATGGCTTCCCCCACCGCACCTGGACCGGGGCCAGCCCCGCACCAATACGTTTCGTCACCCCGAGAAGCTGCTACGGGGTAAGGACGACGACGCGCCTTAGTTGAGCGTCACCTCTCCGGCAGCTCAGCGAACCGCTTCTTGACGTCGTTGTACCAACCCATCGACTTGATCGGGTGGCGCCAGCGGCCCTTCATGTCGTCGCGCGCGGGCACGTGGGCGGCGTCGCCGGCCGCAACGACTTCCTTGAGGTGTCGGTCCTGTGCCTTGATGATCTCGTCGGCGCTCTCGCCGCGGTGCGCGAGGTCGCAGGGGCCACCGAGGTCATGGCAGGTCATGGTCTTCACGGGGGTTGTCCTCCTCTGGTCACACCGGACGGTCCGGGTGCGTCAGGATGGTGACGCACCCGACGACGAAAGTGTGACCGCCATGGTGAAAGACGACCAACTCCGCGACGGGTTCGAGGCCGAGCGGCCGCGGCTGCAGCGCATCGCCACGCGGATCCTGGGCGAAGCCGACGGCGCACAGGACGTCGTGCAGCAGGCGTGGCTGCGGCTGCACGCCACCGAGGAGCCGATCGACAATCTGCCGGGCTGGCTCACCACGGTGACCTCGCGGCTATGCCTCGACCGGCTGCGGGCGCGTACGCCGGTGCCGACGGAGTCGATTCAGGTTGAGGCGACGGAACCTGATCCAGCGGACGACGTGGTGCTGGCCGACACCGTCGGCATCGCGCTGCAAGTGGTGCTCGACCGGCTAACGCCCACCGAGCGGGTGGCCTTCGTGTTACACGACAGCTTCGGCATTGACTTCGAGTTGATCGCCTCCATGCTCGACACGACCCCGGGCGCTGCGCGCAAGCTGGCCTCTCGGGCTCGGGCAAAAGTGCGGCCGCCAGCGCCCGAGGATGCCCTCGCCGACTGGGAGGTGGTGGACGCCTTCATGGCCGCCGCGCGCGAGGGCGACTTCACCCGGCTGCTGGAACTGCTCGCGCCCGACGTGGTGGTCTCCGCCGACGCGGCCGCGACCGCGCTCGGCACGCCGACGCGCCTGCAGGGCGCCGATGAGGTGGCCGGCTTCTTCAACGGCGCTGCCAAGGCCGCCTTCCCGGTCTTCGTCGAGGACCGCCCGGGTGCCGCCTGGATTCACCTCGGCGAGGTCAAGGTCGTCTTCGACTTCACCATCGAGGCGGGGCAGGTGCGCGGCCTCCAATTCCGCGCCGCCGACGACGTGTTGGCCGGGGTACGACGCCGCGAGGGCGCGAGCACGCGGGAGTGAAGCATGGTCAATGCGGCCCTTCGGCAAGGGCCGCATCCAGCAACTCCCCCACCCGGTGCCGTTCCCACAGGAACAGCAGGTTCGACAGCATCTGCAATGGTGCGCGCAGGCTCTCGTCGTCCTTGATCAGCGGGTGCCGGCGACTGTTCGGTATGGCCTCGAATCGCCTGCGGATCAACGCTGGTACACCGAGGAGCCAGGCGACGCCCATCGCCGCGGCGTAGAGCAATGTGTGCCGGCGCAACCGATCCGGGTCGAGTTCCGTTCCGCCGCAACGATGGAACTCGCTGACGAACAATTGCAAAAGCTCGTCGAGATGGGCATCCCACATCTCGGTTTCGGCGCCGGACATCGCTCCCCACAAGGCCATGCCCAGGTTCATCTGGCTGACGCATCCCCAGTCCATCAGGCCGCAGCTCAGGGCGCCGCCGGCATCTCGCCAAAACCATGCGTTGTCAATGTTGGCATTCCAGTGACATAGCGCAACGTAGTCTGTGTCGGCGGCCAGTTGGCTGGCGATGGTCTGCTCGTGGTGCGCGAATCGCGGCGCGTCTTGGCGCAGGCGTGCGACGAACTCGGGCGAACACGCGGGCAACAGCCCGCTACGGCTTTCGGCGAATTCGGCCAGTTGGTTCACGCGGCGTTCCAGCTTTGTTGCCGACAGCGGCTCCCGCTCCCCAACCGTCGCGGCTGCCACGTCCAGCGGGAAGGATGCGGTCAGCTCCGCCGGCAGCCGCCCGGATCGGTGGGTTCCGGCAAGCCGGGCCAGCGCGGTGAGCAGCGCGCGGTAGTGCTCCAACGGCTCGGGCATCTCGTAGTCGAGGCACTTGTGATACTGGCATTCGATCCCGTTGCTGCCGAATGCAATTCGCTCGGCGATCAGTATACCGGTATCCGTCTGTCGGTGATAATCGGCGAACAGCGCCCTGGGCACCGCGATGGGAAATTCGGGTGCGCCCGACAGTGCAGCGAACCGGACTTCGGACTCCATCTGTGTCTTGCCGCGGTCGCGCGCCGGGTCGGCGAAGTCGCGGGAGAACTTGACGAACAGCTCGGTAGGCAACCCCGGCGCGGGTTTCGCGTATTCGACCGAGAGGGCTGCCTTGCGTCCCGTGCTACCGCCGGCAACCTCGCTCAAACCGGTCACGCTCGCGATCGCGTTGTCCCGCAACGCACCCGACGCGAGGAAGGCCTCGGTGAGGAAGTCCGCCCCGCCGGTGTGCAGGGTCGCGGGGTCGGCCGGAAAGGGCACGCCGTATCGGTCGCCGACGGCCCAATGCGAAATCAATTGATTACCAGGTCTGTTCCGCCGCGCGCACCAGCATGTGATTGACCGCCACCCGCCGGTCACGCGTCACCATGAACAACACCGCATCCGCGATGTCCTCCGGCCGGAGCTTGACCATGCCGGCCGTTTGCCGTTCGAACGCTTCCCGTGACGATTCGGCCAGATGGCTGAAGATTTCGGTGTCGACGGTTCCGGGCCCGACCACCCCGACGCGGACGCGCTTGCCCAGCACCTCTTGACGGAGGCCCTCACTGAACGCGTTCACCCCGAATTTGGTCAGCGAATACACCGCCGTGTTAGGACGGGCCACCCAGCCGGCGGTGGAACTGATGGTGACCAGGTCGGCCACGCCGCGCGGCGAGTCGGCGGCCGCCTCGATCAGATGGGGAAGCGCCGCGCGGGTGGCGTACAGGACGCCCTGAATGTTGACAGACACCATCTGGTCCCAGTCCTGCAGCGGCGCCTCCGTCGCGGGCGCCGACTGCATCATGCCCGCGTTGTTCACCAGGATGTCGAGCCGTCCCAAATCGGCGACCGTGCGCCGCACGGCGGACGCCACCTGTTCGGCGTCGGTGACGTCGGCGGCCACCACCAGCGCTGTGCCACCGGCGGATTCGATCTGGGCCTTCAGTTCCGTCAACCGATCGGTCCGGCGCGCGAGCAGCGCCACCGCCGCACCCTGAGCGGCCAGCGCCTGGGCGGTTGCCGCGCCGATACCGCTGCTGGCGCCGGTGATCAGGGCCGCTGTCTGCGCCAGTGTCGTCATGTTCCGCCCATCGGTTGCGACCGCGCCGCCGATGCCGGGGCGCTGAGTATCTCGTCTAGAACGTAGTCGGTGTCCTCACCCAGGTCCGGTGCGCCACGCGTGATGCGGGCCGGGGAGCGCGCCATCCGCCACGACGGCCCCAGCACCGGTCGCTGTCCTTCCCGATGATCGGTGACGAAGCGATACAGCTCGCGGTCCCACAGTCGTTGATCACCAATCACATCAATCGAAGTGGCGCTCTTGGCGGCGGGGACTCCGGCCGCCCGCAGCCGCCCCGCGAGCTGTTCTGCGTCCTGATCTCGGGTGAGCCGGGCGAGGTCCGCGTCGAGCGCTTGGGCGTGTTGCTGTCGGGTGCCCCTCGCGGCGTAGCGGCGATCGTCGGCCATTGCAGCGACGCCGAGCGCCTCGCACAATCGGCGCCATTCGGCGTCGGTCGCCACGGCCACCGTGACCCACGCGCCGTCGGCGCAGGGGTAGCAACCGTGCGGGCACATGTCCGGGTGGGCGTTGCCGCTGGGCTCCAGCGGTCGCCCGGTCACCGATTGCTCCAGCAGGCGGTCACCGATCATCGAGGACAGCGTCTCCACGGCAGACACGTCGACGAATTGCCCTGCGCCGCTGAGTTCACGATGCAACAAGGCCACCACGGCGGCATATGCGGCGGCCGCGCCCACCGTCGAATCGCCGTAGCGCATGCTGGTGCCGAGTGGCGGCCCATCCGGATAACCGACCAGCGAAGCCAGTCCAGCCAGTGCGGCAAAGCATGGCGCATAACCGGTTTGGTGACCGAGCGGTCCGTCGTTGCCCCACATTTTGATCGACACAGAAATGATGTCCGGTTTGATCTCGGTCAGCTGTTGATAGCCCAGGCCTTGGCGTTCCATCGCGCCCGGCCGCAGGTTGTTGATGACGATGTCGCTGCGGGCGATCAGCTCGCGCAACCGTGCCATCCCGTCGGTCGACTTGATATCGAGGTCCACACTGCGGATCTCGGGATTGATGCTCAGGAAATACGGCGCATGGTTGATATCGGTGCCGCCGTAGGCGCGCATCTCCTCGGGGTTGTCGGCGGTCTCGATCTTGATGACTTCGGCGCCCAGCATGGCCAGCAATTTGCCGGCGTACGGGCCGGCCCAAACCTTGGTAAGCTCGACGACGCGCACGCCTTCCAGCGGCCCACCCCGACGATCCTTCGGTGGCTTGAGTTGCGCGGACTTGACCGCGGCCCGCGGGCGGGGGATGCCGATGGTTTTCAGGACCGACCGGGTCTGCTGGCCGAGACTCGGTGCGGCAGTGACGATTCGCGCGGGCGACGCGCTGAACGCGTAGGGCACGGTCGGATACGCCGCTTCGCCCAGGACCGGATGACGAACAGCCTGAAAGAAGCCGCGGTGGCGATACTGCGGCGAGCGATGCAGGTCCGCGGCGCCGTTGACCGGCACCAGCGGCACACCGAGCCGTTGGGCCTGCTCCGATGCGTCCTCTTTGGGTAGGCCGGCGACCCACGCGGCAAAGCCCTGCTGGAACGTGGCCACCTTCTCCGCGGTGACGGAGAACTCCAGCCAGTCGTCCTCGAACCCGTTCAGCCAATCAGCATGATCCATCAGGTTTTTCATGCCAACCCAGTGCGCCCCGCTGGTCATGTACAAGTAGACGAAGCCATCGGCGCAGGCAAAGAACGCCGCCGGCCCGGACTGGTCGTAGTCACCGCGCTCACCCTCGGCCGGCACCTCGCCGGTGATCAGGCGGCCCAGGATGCAGTCGGCGCGTGACACCAGCACGGCCTGCTGGGATATATCGATGAACTCACCCTCGCCGGTGTGCAAGCGCCCGACCAAAGACGACACGACGCACAGCGCCGCCTCCAGCCCCGCTTCGTAGTCGACCAGAAAGCGGCCCGGTCCCTGCAGCGGCGGCTTGGCCGGATCGGCATGACTCGGCGTGTGATATCCCCACCCGCTGGCATGAAACACATTGATGCTGCGGGCATTGTCGAATTCGACGGCGGCGCCTTGGCCGTACGGCGTGATCGAGCAGAACACCACGGATGGGTGCCGTGCCGGCCGGTCGGTGAGCCGGTCTTCGAGAACCGCGTCAGTGGTATCGATGAGCTCGTGCAACCGCTCGACATCTGTGGTCGAGCAGAGATCGAGGACGACGGATTTCTTATTGGTGTTGAGGTAGGCGAACAGCGCGCTGCCTTCACAGCCATCGGCGACCAGCGGTGCCATCGCCCGGGTGGGGCTGCCCGACTTCGGCGCCTCGATCTTGATGACCTCGGCGCCGAAGTCTGCCAGCAACTTTCCGCAATACTCCGCCGCGACGGATTCGGCCAACTCGATGACCCTGATACCCGTCAGCGCGGACACGCACGCCCTCCCAAACCGGTCAGGGCTTCGCGCGGCCTGAACGGCTCAGCCGCCACTCTGGCGGGAAGTTCAGGTCGTTGTCCTTGACCACATTGTTGAGGCCCTTCTCGAAGGTGCCACCGGTGAGGTCGACCTCTTCCGCGTCGTTTTTGATCATCGGCAGCATGCCTTCGACCATGCCGGTGAGCAGGCTGCCGAAGTACTCGCCCTTGTGCTGCTTGTACAGCTCCAGGAAGGTCTTCTGCACCGCGACGGTGTCGGTCGGGCGGGACTTCGAGCAGGCCAGCGCGTACTTCTCGGTCTCCGCTTCCAGCTTGTCGCGCGGCACCACGCTGTTGACGAAGCCGCAGTCGTACATCTCCTTGGCGCTGAACGGCCTTCCGGTGAACAGCATTTCGGAGAACTTGCGCAGGCCCATCGTCTCGGCCCACCACCACAGCCGTGGACCCCAGCCGACGTAACGGAAAGCCGGGTGCCCGAACAGCGCGTCGTCGGAGGAAATCACCAGGTCGGCATCGCCGGCCTGGTAGAAGTGCCACCCGTAGCAGTAGCCCTTGGCCTCGATGATGCTGATCTTGCGCAGTTCCTGTAGCGGACGGTTGCCGGCGCGGGCCTTGGCGTAAAAGTCGGTGACCGTGGACAGATAGCGGTACGAACCGCCCGGCGGGTACTTGACGTCGTCGTCGTTGATCGCGAGCTCATGATGCAGCGGCAAACCCGGGTTCTCCAGCATCGGACGCTGCTCCGGCAGGTCTCCGCCGCTGCCGAAATCCTGGCCCTCGCCGCGGATTACCACGACCTTGACGTCGTCGTCCACGTTGCACTTGTGGATCAGGTCGGCGTAGTTCTGCCGCATGCCCAACGTGGTCGAGTTGAGCTCCTCCGGGCGGTTGAACGTGATGTACGCGATCCTGTTCTTCTTGTCCTTTTCGAACTTGATGAACTGTTCGGCTTCCTTCTTCAATTTTTCGTAATCGTATTCAGGCATGGTCTTCTTCTTTCACTTGATTCCGGCTGGGCCTACTTGAGCAGAGCTCCCGCATCGACGGGCAGCGAAACGCCGGTGACATAACGAGATTCGTCAGAGGCGAGGAACAGGACGGCATTGCTGATGTCAACGGCTTCTACCCACGGCACCGGCATCGTGTGCGTCATTTGCGAAAAGGGGGCGAAATCCTCTGGTCCGGGGTTCTCCAGGTCCGGCCGGAACAGCTTGAACGTCACTTCGTTGATCGTCATCGGCGTGTTGACCTGGCTGGGGTGTACCGAGTTGACCCGAATATGGTGCTCACCCAACTCGACGGCGAAGGCCCGCATCAAACCCAGTACGCCGTGTTTTGCCGCAATGTAATGCCCGGTGTAGGCCATGGCCTTGTGTGATCCGACCGAACCGGTCAGGACGATCGACCCGCCGCGCCCGCCGGCGATGATATGGGGCACACCAGCTTTCACCGTGTGCCAGACGCCGGAAAGATTCACGTCGATCATGTCCTGCCAGATGTTCTCGCGAATCTTGTGCAGCTTGTTGCCAAAGGTGCCGATGCCCGCATTGGCGACAATGATGTCGAGCCGACCAAGCTGTTCCACCCCGCTGTCCACCGCAGCCTTCAGCGCCTCGTAGTCACGGACGTCCACTTGGGCTGTCACGATGCGGCGGCCGAGGTTCTTGACCAGATCGGCGGTCTCGGCGAGGTCTTCCGGGGTGGAGTGGGGATAAGCCAAGTTCTCGATCGGCCCACACACATCGATCGCGATGATGTCGGCGCCCTCTTCGGCCAAGCGCACCGCGTGGCTGCGGCCCTGACCGCGGGCGGCACCGCTGATGAAAGCTACCTTGCCCTCAACCCGGCCGGTCATCACGACACCAGCGCCGGCATACATTCCCAGCCCCGCACCGTAGAAGTCGGGCTCAGGGTGGCGTTGTCGAGGTCAACCTCCCACTCGGGGAATCGTTTCAAAATCTCCTCGAGGGCGACGCGCCCTTCCAGCCGTGCCAGCGCCGAGCCGAGGCAGAAGTGCGTGCCCATGCTGAAGGTGAGGTGCGGACGGACCGAGCGATGGATGTTGAATTCCCCTGCGTCGGGCCCGAACTGGGCCTCGTCGCGGCATGCCGATCCGATGAGCATCATCATCACGCTGCCTTCGGGCACCGTTTGGTCGTGCACGGTGACGTCGCGGGTGACATACCGCGACACGTGCGGTGCCGGCGGCTCGTACCGCAGCAACTCCTCAATGGCCTGCGGGATGAGCGTCGGGTTGGCAACGAGATCGCTGCGCTGATCGGGGTGCTCGGCGAGAACCTTTCCGGACCAACCGATCAGCCGTGTCGTCGTCTCGTTGCCCGCCCCTGCGACGACATTGAGGTAAACCAGGATTTCTTCGCGAGACAGCCGCCGGGTGGTGCCCGTTTCATCAACGAATTCGACATTGAGCAACTCGGTCATGATGTCGTCCGACGGATGCTCAGCGCGCCAGTCGATGTAGGCCTCGAACTGCTCACCCACGGACAGGCCGTGCTGGGCGGCGTCCATCGGCTTGCCGGCCTCGGTGCGCAACTGGGCGTTGCCGCGGTCCCGGATGTACTCCTGGTCGTCCTCGGGGATGCCGAGCAGCATGCTGATCACCTTCATCGGCATTTGGGCACCCAGGTCGGTGACAAAGTCGAAGTGCCCCGAGCCCACCAGTGGATCTAGCAGCTGAGCGCAGAAGTCGCGGATCATCGGCTCGAGTGCGGCGATCCGCCGTGGAGTGAACATCCGCGACAACAGCTTGCGGTGCACATCGTGAATCGGCGGGTCTTCGAAGATCAACATCCCGGACGGGATTTCGAGGTTGGCCTTGATCAGCTCCAGGATCGCGCCCCGGGCCGAGCTGTAGGTCTCGTGGTCGACAAGCGCCTTACTGACATCGGCGTAGCGGCTGACCGCATAAAAGTCGTATTCGGCGTTGTAATAAAGCGGCGCCTCGTCCCGCAATCGCGCGAACATGGGGTACGGGTCGGCGATCAGCCCGACATCGTATGGGTCGAAACGTACCTGGCTATCGGTGCTCGCCGTCACGAAATCCCTCCTACCGCTGCACTTTTAGATGCCCGCATTACCTGCACCAGGGCTAGCGCTGCCAGCGTTGCAGCGCTGGATTCGGTCCGGGCAATTTATACACTCCGCTTAATTGCGTCGCTCTGACTTGTGCACAAGCTCCGCTGAAAACGGCGCATGAACGTGGGCTTACTCTATTCTCGTAGAGAACCATACAGCGCATGCCCTGGCAAGAGCCAGAGCCCCTTACGCCGTGTCCCATCGGTGCCGTCACCCGGATCCGGCCGCCCCGCGGCGCAACACCCGCAAACCGCCGGCCTGGGTGAGCCGCCCCTTGGCCGAACTCTTCAATATGCCCGCAGCGATGGCCGACAAGATTCCGTCGAGCTGTTCGGCGCTGTCGATGATCCGGTCCCCGTGGGCAAACCGCTGCAACAGGCCGTTGATGAACGTCAGCGTGACGTTGCTCAGATCCTCCACGACGGCCGGATCCAGCTCGGCGCCGTGCGGCATGAGCTGCACCAGGATTTCCCGGTGCAGCTTGGTGAACTCGTCGGTGGCCTCCTGCAAGATCGCGGCCAGTGCGGGGTCGCGGGTGGCCTGCATAGTCAGCTCGTATCGCGCCCTGGTCCGGTACAACTGCGGGTCACTGCCGGCCTGGATGACCACTTGGGACAACCGGGAGGGCGCGGGGTCCTCGCCGGCATCCGAGCTGTCCGCGATCGCCTGCAACTCGGCGAGGTCGAGCTCGGCCGAGCGCTCGGCGATCGCACGCAGCAGCGCCGATCGGGTACGGAAGTAGAACGAGGTGGTGCCGTCCGGCACACCGGCCTTGCGGTCGACCTTGAGGTGGCTCAAACCCTTGGCCCCGTCATCGGCCAACAATTGGATCGCCGCATCGCATAGGTCGCGGCGGCGCTCGGCAGGGTTGGGCTTTCGTCGTTTATCCATCGGTAAGTCCGCGACACTACTCTATTTTCGTAGTGTCCGTAAAGACTGGCGTATCTCGCTCGCGTGGCAATACCCCTCGCGCAGGCCACGACCCGCTCATAAGCCTTGTCCGCTTCCGCGATTTCAGCGGTCAGCCCCAAAGGCGCCAAAGGAATTGCGGGGCAGAAGTTCCCGTCTCACGGGGAGTCAGCGATGCTGCGGGTAGAGTGTATTCGGATGAATCATGGTCGATTTAGCGTGAGCAATGCCGTCGCCTGGCTTGGGTCGTCGGTTCTGCTCGCCGCAGTAATGTGTGGCTGCCAGCAGACGCACAAGCCGGCGCCCTCCGGCTCGCCAACCACCGCGGCGCCCAGCACAACTGCGGCACCGCCGCGGCCCCCGCCGGTTGTCAAATTCGCGCCGCTGCCGGTTCGGCCGGTGACTAAGTCCCAGCCGACCACGCCCGCCGTGAAGTGCCCGGCCGTCGATCCGAACGCTCCGACAAGGCCTACCGACGGGCTAACCACCTGTGACATCGGACGGACCACCGTGTATACGTTGGGCCCCGAAACCATGCAGCTCGGGCTCGTTCATGTCGACCCGCCGAAGTCGTTGACAGCGGACTATTACGAATTGACGCTGGTGCTCGATCCTCCGTCGGCCAGCGCTTGGGCGGCATTCACAGGCGAGCATCTGCAGGACCACGTGGCCTTCATCCGGGACAATATGGTGCTGGAAGCGCCGATCATCGAACAACAGGCCACGTCCGGGCGGATCGTGCTGACCACCCAAACAGCCCAGAGCGCCGCGCAATTGGCCCAGCTGGTCGGTCGGCCGGCATGACCCCGTCGGGGCAGCCGGACCGCCTGGGTATCGGCATGCTCAGCGTATTCGGTTTACCCCCAGTCGAATTGGTGGACCTCGCCGCAGAACTGGGATGCCGCTACGTCTCGGCGGTTGTGTCAGATGTTCAGCTCGGCTGGCGCAGCGGGAGGCCCGCCGCGCGATAAATCGCGTCGATGACGGTCATGTTGTCGATCGCGTCATGCGGGGTCGTCTTGATCGGCTCGCCGCGCAGTATCGCCGCGGCGAACGCATCCAGTTGATAGGCGTAGGAAGCCCGGTGAGAGAAGCGTTCTGACCGGTTGCCCTCCCCGGAGCGGACCGAGAACCGATGGAATGCCTGCGGCAGTACCGGGTTCACGATGCGCAGCTCCCCGTGTTCGCCGATCACTCGGGCGCTGATCTGCAGCAGCCGCGCTGACCACATCGAGCACCGCACCCGCCCGGTGTGGCCGGCCGGAAACCGCAAGTCGGCCGTCATGGCCCGGTCGACTCGTGGGTCGCGCAATTTGGCTTGCGCTGAAACGACTTCCGGGGACGGACCGCCGAACGTACGGGCCATGTGCACCGCGTAGCAGCCGGCGTCCATGGTCGCTCCGCCGGCAAGCGCGTAGTTGTAGCGGATGTCGGAGAACTTCGGCAGCGGGAAGCACAGCGCGGCCTCGACGTGTGAAAGCGTGCCCAGTTCACCGGAGGTGATGATTTCCTCGGCGCGCAGCGTCAGCGGGTGGTAGCGATAGTGGAAGGCTTCCATCACGACCCGCTCCGAATCAGCTGCCAGCGCCGCGATTTCGCGTGCCTCGGCCGCGTTGGCGGTGAATGGCTTTTCGCACAGCACATGCTTGCCGGCCGCCAGGGCGGCCCGGGTCCACCGCCCGTGTAGACCGTTCGGCAGCGGGTTGTAGATGGCGTCGATGTCCGGGTCGGCGATCAGCGCTGCATAATCGCCGTGCACGGAAGCGATGCCGTGTTGCGCGGCAAAAGCCCGCGCCCGCTCCACGTCCCGGGCCGCCACCGCGGCGACCACCACCTCGGGATTGTCTCTGGCGGGCTTGATCAGCGCCCTCGGCGCAATCCTGGCCGCGCCGAGGATGCCGATTCGTAGTGTGGGCGCACGGTTGGGCTCAGCCATCGCGGCCCTTGGATCCTCGCCGGGCGAATGCCGGTGCGTGCTCGGGCCTGACCCCGACGCCGACGAAATACGCGGGCAGCGCCGACAGCCACGGCAGCCATCGCACCACATTCAGCAGCAGCGCGGGCGGCGTGGGATCCGCACCGCGAAAAACCGCGCGCAACAGCACGGTCTGCAGCATTCGTTGAGCGGACTGGGTCAGCGCGGCGGGGAGTACCCGGCGACGGCGCACGGCCGCCAGGTCGCGATCGGTGACGCGGTGCCGCCGTAACGGCTCTGCCAACAGGGTCGCGGCGGCGACGGCGTCCTGGATGGCCAGGTTGATCCCGACCCCGCCCAGCGGGGACATCGCGTGCGCGGCATCGCCGATGCACAGCAGCCCGTGGATGTGCCAGCGGCGCAACCGGTTTACCCGCACGTCGAGATGCTTGACCTCGTCCATGGACCGCAACGCCGCGACCGAGTCGGGCATGTCCGGCAATAACACGTCGAGGTCGCGGCGGAAGGCCTCGACACCCCGCGCACGCAGCTGGGCGTCGGTGCCCTTGGGTCCCAAGTAGGCGATCTGGTTGTAGCCTTCGCGGGGGATCACCGCCAGTGCCTTGCCCGGACCCATCCGGGGCAAGAAGGTATGGTCCGCTGTGCCTTCGCGCGGCAGCTTGAACCACCACACGTCGAACTTCACCGGGTATTCGCGTGCGGACAGGCCGGCCGCCTGGCGCAGGATCGACCACCGGCCGTCACAGGCCACCGTCAGCTCCGCCCGCAGCTCACCGGGTCCATCGACGCCGTGGTATCGCACTCCGGTGACCCGATTGCCGTCCCAAATCAGGCCGGTGGCCTCGGTGCTCATCCGCAAGGTGAAACTGGGTTCGGTTTGGGCCGCGTCGGCGAGCAGATTCAGCAGGTCCCACTGCGGCACCATGGCGATGTATTGATGCGGTTGCCGGATTCTGCCGAAGTCGAGGTAGGTCACCGAGCGGCCGTCGGATTCCAAAGTGCCCCTGCGCAATTTGCTGTAGGGTAACTCCGCGAACCGCTCCCCCAGGCCCAGCTCGTCGAGCAACTGCAGCGTCGTCGGGTGCACGGTGTCGCCGCGGAAGTCGCGCAGGAAGTCGCCGTGCTTTTCCAGCAGGGTGACCTCGATGCCGGCCCGGGCCAACAACAGCCCCAGGACCATTCCCGCCGGGCCGCCACCGACGACCGCACACGTCGTTGTCTCGACCATCAACGCTCAAGCATAAGCGGGGCTTCAGAGTTGAAGGTCATAGACGGAGATAGGGTCCAGGATCACACCGGTTTCTTCGACGTAGCGATCCCACAGCGCCAGCAGTTCGGCCAGCTTGTCGGGCTGCGAGGCGGCCAGATCGTCGATCTCGCCGGGGTCGGACGCCAGATCGTAGAGTTGCCAGCTGCCTGGACCGTACGGTGCCGGCAGGTACAGCGCCTTCCAATCGCCCTGGCGGATGGCGCGGCGGCCGAACAGCTCCCAGCCGGTTCCGGTGTCGGCATCGTGCACGGTCTCCGCAGCGCCGGTCAGATAATTCACCAGTGAGCGGCCGCGCATCGCGGCCACCTCGCGGCCGCGGTACGACGTGCCCGGGTGGGCGGTTGCGGCCAGCTCAAGCAGGGTAGGCGCGATGTCCATGACCGTGCTGAACGCGGTGCCGATCTGTTGTTGTCGGGCGAAGCCAGGCCAGGTGATGAAGCCGGTCACGCGAATGCCGCCCTGCGTGGTGAACGCCTTGTGCAGCCGCGAGGGCGCGGTGGCTGCTTGTGCCCAGCGGGGGCCGTACCAGATGAACGACGTGGGCCGGCCGAGGTTGTCCAGGCTGTTGTCGCAATGCTTTTCGATCTGCGCGGCGATCTGCGCACCACGAAGCGGCATCGCTTCCACGATCGCGCCCTCGGCACCGTTGTCCGACATGAAGATGACAACGGTGTTGTCGAGTTCGCCGCTCGCCGACAGGTAGTCGATCACCCGGCCGACGTTGTAGTCCATCCGGTCCACCATCCCGGCGTAGACCTCCATGCTGCGCGCCGAGTGCGCGCGCTGCTCGTCGGTCATGTCGTCCCACTCCGGCACACCGTCAGCCACCACCGGGTGTGCAACGACGTCGGGCGGACACAGACCAAGTCGCTTGAGTGCGGCCAGCCGCTCCTCACGCAGCGCGTCAGGTCCCGCGTCGTAACGGCCCCGATATTTCGCAACGGATTCGTCGGGTGCCTGTAGCGGCCAGTGCGGTGCTTGGAAGGGCAGATAGGCAAAGAAGGGCCTGTCGTCGCCGGGCGCGCGCTCATCCAGATACCGCAACAGTGTGTCGGTATAGGAGTCCGACGAATAGAAGTCGTCGCCGACCATGACGAATTGGTCGTCTTCGGTGTAAAGCGTTGGTACAGGCGAGAATCCGCGTGCCCCCGAGCCACCGTAGTGGCTGGCTCCGGCGGGCAGCAGGGCGAACGAGCGCTCGAAACCGCGCGCCCACGGCGAGGTCTCGATGGTGGCGCCGAGGTGCCATTTGCCCGACATCAACGTCAGATACCCCGCGTCGCGCAACAGTTCGGGCAACGCGACCACCCGGTCGTTCAGGTAGCCCTCATAGCCGGGCGCGCCGCGGAATTCCGGCGACGCGACCTCGAGCATGGTGCCGATGCCGGCGATATGGTGGTCGGTTCCGGTCAACAGCATCGCCCGGGTCGGTGAGCAGGCCGGGGCCGAATGGAAATCGGTGAGCCGGATCCCGGCGTGGGCCAGCCGATCGAGGTTGGGCGTCTCGATCTCACCGCCAAAAGCGCCGATGTCGGAAAACCCGAGATCGTCTGCAACGATAACCAGGAAGTTGGGGCGCGTCACGCTCAAGCATCCTGCCAGGTCCGTCGCCGCGGCGGAACGCTGCCGCACCCGCTCGGGGGCCGATATTGTCGAGGCAGACGCTCGCGGGATGTGTTCGCAGCCGAACAGCGAAAGGGCATGCAGATGTTGGCGCAGTTTGGGATGTCCGTTCCGTTGGTGGCCGCCCCGATGTCGGGCGGCCCGACCACCCCGGCCATGGTCTCGGCGGCCAACCGCGCAGGCGCGCTGGGCTTGCTCGCGGCCGGATACAAGACCGTCGAGGCCATCGAGGCCGAGATCAAAGCCGTTCGCGCCGAGGGTATTCCATTTGGGGTGAACGTGTTCGCACCCAACCCGGTGCCCGTCGACCCGCAGCGTTACCGCGCGTACGCGGCGATCGTTCAGGCCGACGCCGATCCGTTCGGACTGACGCTGCCACCCGAGCCCATCGAGGACAACGACAGATTTGACGAGAAGATCGCGCTGTTGCTCGACGATCCGGTTCCGATGGTCTCGTTTACTTTCGGTATTCCGCCGCGCGACGTGATCGCCGCGCTGCAACGGGCCAACAGCGTTGTGGTGCAGACGGTCACCACCGCCGACGAGGCGGCACAGGCACACGAAGCCGGGGTCGACATGCTCGCCGTGCAGGCGGCCGCGGCCGGTGGCCATTCCGGCACCCTCTCGCCGCGGCGGCCGTTGACCCCGGTTCCCATCGTCGACCTGGTCCGGCAGGTCGTCGCGAAGGTGCCTCTACCCGTGATGGCTACCGGCGCAGAATGTCGTACGCGGGCTCCGCGGTTGCCTGCCGGTATCCGGTGCCCGCCCACAGGTGGACGTAGTCCGGCTTTCCCGCCGCCGCGGCGGCCTTGCGCAGCGGGCTGGTCAGGTAATGGATGGCGGGATAACCCAGCGGCGCCTCGGCTTCGTGGGCGTCGATGAAGGCGTTGCGCAGGCCGCGGGCCGGGCGTCCGGTGAAAGTCCGGGTCAGCACCGTCTCGGTGTAAGCGGGATCGACCAGGGCTGCCTGGTGGGTGGCCGAAGCACCACTTTCGGTGGCACGCAGCAGCACCGTTCCCACTGCGGCCGCGGTCGCACCCGCGCGAATCACCTCGGCCACCGCAGCAGGGGTGGCCAGTCCGCCGGTAGCCATCACGGGTAGAGGCACCTTCGCGACGACCTGCCGGACCAGGTCGACGATGGGAACCGGGGTCAAC
>NZ_LZKU01000199.1 GCF_001672975.1 Mycobacterium sp. 1465703.0 | reverse complement strand
ATGGCCCCGGGAAACCGTTGTAGGAGAACGTCTTTCTGTTCTTCGGTGGTGTAGATCTCCAGCAGTTTCATGCCGGCGAACGCCTCGATCGCCAGGTCCGCCATTCCGGCATTCGCCAGCGCTTCCAGCCGCTCCTCGTTGATCCAGACGTTGACCTTGATCTTCTTGTCGCCGTTGCTCATTAGTTCTCCAATTGGTTCAGCGTAAAGACCGGCAGTCTGTCTTTCAGATACTCCTCGGTGACGAACGGCGAACCCTGTCCGTACTTGGCCGCGCTGTCCATCACAACTTCGAACACTTCGTGCCGCATCACCTTTTGGGTGGGCTTGACCTCGTCGGTCAAGATACTTCGAATCAGGCTGCCACTGAAGCTTTGTGATTGGTCGTCGTGGCCGCACAGGGCCGAGTTGGTGACTTCCTGGCACACCGGGCAATACCAATTCTCCCGCAGGAACACGGGTTTGATCCCCAGCTCGCTTCGGTACTGCTTGAGGATGTTCTGCGAATCGTACGGGTGGTAGAAATCGCCCACGCCGGCGTGGTCTCGCCCGAACATGTGATGCGTGCAGCCCAGGTTCGTCCGCAGAATCGCGTGAAAGATCGCCTCCCGGGGTCCCGCATAGCGCATGTCCCACAACGTGAAAGACACCAGGTGGACGTCCTCGCGGAAGTACCCACTGGTTCTCAACTCGTTCTGCGCCAACAGGATTGCTTCGTCAATGTAGTCCCCCACCCGCTTCTGGCCGATGATGGCGTTGACCAGTACGCCCGTGTTCAAGTTGTCCACCGGCTGGTCCTCATTGGCCGCTAGCCACGCTTGCTTCATCAAGGCTTCGTGGCCGGAGTGCGGAACATTTCGGGTCTGATGGGCCACGGCACGCTTCCAGTGCTTCTCCGCCAACGCATCCTTATGCTGTCGCGGAGTCAGCCAGAAACTTTTGAAGGGTTCGTTGAACACCGGCTCGTTGATCAGCGTGATATCGCCGCCGATGAAACGATCCGCATACGCTAGCGTCTTCTTGACGCCCGGGTGCCGGGGATCGCTTGTACCGTAAGTTTTTTCGGCCATCCGGCCCAAGTCGTATTGATAGATCTCGGAAACCTCGAAGAGCGCCATCGGGGCATCGAGATACTCCAGAACGATGCGTTCGCCCTCTTTTACCCCATACTTCTCGATGTCTTGGGCGGACAGGTCGAAGACGATCGGGATGCTCCACAGCGTGCCGTCGGGCAACTGGAACTTGTCCAGCGTGCCGTCCACTTCGCGCCGGCCCATGAAACCCGTGAGGGGGGTGAAGAAACCGTAGGACAGGCTGATGACCTCGTGCGCGGTGGCTTTCGAGATCGGGATGCGCGGCAATCCATCGATCTGACTCGCCGCATTTTCGGTAGACACCCGTTCCACGATCGGCTTCCCGTTATGACCCTGGTAACTCATTGAACGTGACCTCGTTTCGCGTAATCAGCGGTTGCCCGTGCGGTGAACGGATCCCGATACCGTTGCTGCTCGAACCTGTCCGCTAAGCGTGTCGCCGGACCGGGGCAGAGATGACGCCCACCTGCTCGAGATGGGTGATCACTTCCTCGGCCAGCGTGTCCGCGTCCTTGTTGCCGCCTTCAAGTCGCAACTCGGGCCGCGCCGGCGGTTCGTAGGGGTCGTCGATTCCGGTGAAACCCTTGATCTCGCCGGCCCGCGCTTTCTTGTAGAGCCCTTTGGGATCGCGCTGTTCGCAAATCTCAATCGGGGTGTCGATGAAGATCTCTTGGAAATCGCCGTCGTTCAGGGTGGCCCGAATCGCGTCACGATCACGAACGTAGGGGCTGATGAACGCCGTCAGCGCGATGACTCCCGATTCGCAGAACAGCTTCGCGACCGCGCCGATACGGCGGATGTTCTCCTCGCGATCCTGGGCGGAAAAGCCCAGACCGAACCGCTTCGCGAAGTCCGGCCCATGCCGCTCTTCGAGAACATCGGGCCCGGCGTTGAGCCCATAGCGCACGTTGTCCCCGTCCAGCAGGTAGCTGCGGATGCCCCGCTCGTACAGCTTCTGCTCGACGGCATTGGCGACCGTGCTCTTGCCGCTGCCGCTCAACCCGGTGAACCAGATGACGCAGCCCTTGTGGCCGTTGAGCCCCTCGCGGTCGGCGCGGCTGATCTTGTGCTCATGCCAGGTGATGTTGTTCGACATTGCCAGCTCCTGTTCATAAAGTCCCAGCCGCGAATCCCTGGCCACACACTTTCCTTCATATTGTTTATCAATGAACCCGGATCGGAACCAGTCCACAAGTAAAGATGGCCAACTTACGAAAGTTTTTCCCTGGCGGGGCTACGGGTAAACCTCGCCCGGACTATCCGGACTCGCCAAGCACTATCACCCCGCGCCAACCCCGCAGGCTTAGCTGGTGTGCAGCGGTCAGGATGCTGCCGGCGCAGCTTCCAGATCAGCCAGTTCGTCGAACAAGTGGTCGGCCAGACCACGAACGGTGGTGATCTTGGTCGGACTGATCCGCACGCCCGTTTCGGTCTCGATGCGGGTCCGCAGCTCCAAATTCCCCAGCGAGTCCAACCCATAGTCGGACAAGGGCCGATCCGGATCGATTGTGCGCCGGAGCAATAGGCTGATTTGGCCGGATACCAGCCGGCGGATGGCCGACGGCCAGTCCTCGCGCGGCAACGCCTGCAGTTCGGCGAGGAACTTACCGGTGTCGGGTTTGCCCTGACTCATGGCTCCGAACGCCTGCGCAAACCGGCTGCGTTGCGCGAAGGAGGTCAACCAGGGCGTCCCCATGATCGGCGCGTAGCCAGAGTACGGGCGGTCGTAGCGCAGCAGCGTTTCGAACGCGCGGAAACCCTCGGCCGGCGTGATCGCGATGCCGGCGTCCTCGGCCAGCGCGGTGGCGCGGCCAACCTCGGACCACGCCCCCCACGCGATCGAGGTAGCCGGCAGACCGTGGGCGCGACGCCAGTGTGCGAACGCGTCCAGCCAGCTGTTGGCCGCGGCGTAGGCGCCCTGCCCCGGCGAGCCCACCAGCGCGGCGGCCGACGAGAAAGAGCAGAACCAGTCCAGCGGCTGTCCGGTTTGTTCTTCGTGCAGCGCTTGATGAATGTTCCACGCGCCGTATACCTTTGGCGCCCAACACCGATCGATGAGTTCATCGGTGACGTTCGCCAGGGTTGCGTCCTCGACGACGGCCGCCGCGTGCAGCACCCCCCGTACGGGCAGTCCGGTGGCGGTGGCAGATGCCGCCAAACGCTCGGCCGTCTGCGGCTCGGCGATGTCACCGCACTCCACCGCGATGTCGGCCCCTACGTCGCGAAGTCGCTCGATGGTTTCGCGCGTTTGCTCGTCGGGTTGCGAACGCGAGTTCAGCACGATCCGCCCAACACCGGCCCCGTCCTTGCGCGAGGCCATCTGCCCGGCCAGAAACAGGCCCAGGCCGCTGAGTCCGCCGGTGACGATGTAGGCGCCGTCGGTGCGGAACGGCCGCGCCTTTTCCGGCGGCACCGCGGCCACACTGCTCCCCGCTCGCGACACCTGCAGCACCACCTTGCCGGTGTGCCCGGCGGCGGCGACCAGACGCACCGCGGCGGCCGCGTCTTGAAGCGGGTAATGCGTGGTTTGCGGCACCGGCAGCTCGCCGGCGGCGGTGTGCTGGTACACGGTGGTCAGCAGCCGCCGCACCGTTTGCGGGTGGCTGAAGGTCAGCAGCGCGAGGTCAACGGCGAACAACGACAGGTTGCGACGGAACGGAAACAGCCCCAGCCGGCTGTCGCGGTAGATGTCACGCTTGCCCAGCTCGATGAAGCGGCCACCCAAGGCCAGCAGTTCGATTCCGGCGCGCTGCGCGGCGCCGGGTAGCGAGTTGAGCACCACGTCGACGCCGTATCCGTCGGTGTCCCTGCGGATTTGCTCGGCGAACTCGGTGCTGCGCGAGTCGTACACGTGCTCGATACCCATGTCGCGCAGCAGTTGTCGGCGCTGCGGGCTGCCCGCGGTCGCGAAGATCTTACAACCGACCGCCCGGGCGATCGCGATGGCCGCCTGGCCGACGCCACCGGTCCCAGAGTGGATCAGCACCTTGTCGTTCGGCGAGATGCGGGCCAGATCGTGCAGGCCATACCACGCGGTCGCCGACGCGGTCGGCACCGCGGCGGCATCTTCCAGCGGCAGCTCGGGCGGCAGCGTGACCGCGTGCCGGGCGTCGGCGATAACGTAGGTGCCCCAGCAGCCGTTGCGGGAAATCCCGCCGACATGGTCGCCGACCTTGTGCTCGGTGACTTCTGGTCCGACAGCCGTCACCATGCCGGCGAAGTCGCCGCCCAACTGCTGCTGGTAACCCTCGAACGTCGGGTAACGCCCAAAGGCGACAAGGACATCCGCGAAATTGATGGTCGACGAGGTCACCGCGACCTCGATCTCCCCCGGCCCCGGCGGCACCCGGTCGAACGCGATGAACTCCAGCGATTCGAGGTCGCCGGGCACGCGGATCTGCAGGCGTATGCCATCCCGCTGGTGATCGACGATGGTCGTTCGCCGCTCGTCCGGACGAAGCGGGCCGGGCCGCAGCCGGGCGGCATACCACTGGCCGGCGCGCCAAGCGGTCTCGTCTTCCTCCGAGCCGCTTTTCAGTTGCAGCGCAACCTGTTCGGGGTTGGTGATGTCGTCTACGTCAATCTGGGTGACACTCAGATGCGGATGCTCGGAGTCGATCACCCGCATCAGTCCGCGCAACCCGGTCTGCGCCAGGTTGGCGACGTCACCGGCGGCCACGGTTGCGGCGTTGCGGGTCACCACGTACAGGCGGGGCGACTCTCCGGGCAGTTCGGAGAGCTCGCGGGCGACGGCCGCGACGTGCGAAACGTAGTCACGCCCGCGCCGCAACGCGTGCGGGTCGCCCGCCGCGCTCACCACGACCACACCCGTCAGCCCCTTCAACTTCCCGTGGCCGTTGGCGGAGGTCTGGCCACCACCCGACAGCAGCGAGCGCAGCTGTGCGGTATCCGCCGTCCCGAGCGGCAGCGACACCGTGCTGCATTGCGCGCCATCGGATTTCAGGGTGTCGGCAAGCCGCGCAGTCAGCGGGTCATCACCGTCGGCGGCTGACACTCTGACCAGCACCCAGCTGCCCGGCTCGCTCCGCGTCGCCTCGGGCAGCTCGCGCGGCTCCCACTCGATGGTCAACAACCGTTCGTTGAGCAGCCGATGGGCATGCTCTCCTTCGGAGGTGCCGCCCGCCAGCCGCAATCCCTCGACGGTCAGCAGCACCGTTCCGGACTGATCCAGCACGTCGACGTCGGCCTCGCATTCGCCGGGGCGCGCGGAGGTGACCCTGGTCAGGCAGTACTGCGCGTTGCGCGCCGAGGCGAAGTAGCGCAGCCTGCGCACCCCCACCGGCAACAGCAGACCACCGGCCCCGGCCTGCTGCACCTCGGGCGACATGACGACGGACTGGAAACACGCGTCGAGTAGGGCCGGGTGCGCGGTGTAGGCCGACTGCTGCGATCGGATCGCGCCCGGCAGTGCCACCTCAGCAAGCACCGTCCCGCTCTGCGCGTCTGCGACCAGCACCGCGGCCAGACCCGAAAACGCCGCCCCGTACTGAATTCCCGCAGTGTCGAAGGCTTTTCGCAATTCCGCGCCGTCCATCCGGGACGGCTGGTTGGCGAGCAGCCTTGCCAGATCGTGCGCGGGCGGCTGCTGCGGGTCGACCCCGTCCACATCGTCTGCGGCGAAAGCATGCAGAACGGCGCTCGCGCGGCGGATGCGTTCGCCTTCCTCGTGGGTGTCCACCGTGAAATCCAGCACTCCGGGCCCGGCGACGGTGGCCACCGAGGAAGCGCGCGTCTGGTCGTCGAGCAGCAGTGTCTGCTCGAACTTGATGTCGCGGACCTCGGCGCCTTCACCCAGCGCCGCGCGGGCGGCCGCCAGCGCCATCTCGCAATAGGCGGCGCCGGGAAATGCCGGCACACTGTGGATTTGGTGGTCGGCAAGCCAGGGGTGCGCGTCGGTGCCGACTTCGCCTTGCCAGACATGACGCTCGGGCTCCTCCTGCAGATGCACATGCGCGCCGAGCAGCGGATGGACGGCCTGCACCGAGGCGCCGTGCGCCTGCTCTGTTGCCTCGCGGCTGAGCATCAGCCGGCGGTGAGTCCACGTCGGCAGCGGGGCATCGACCAAACGGCCGGCCGGGTATAGAACCGAGAAGTCGACCTGGGCGCCGGCGCTGTGCAGGTCGGCGACGAAGCCGCGCAGGCCGAACGGCAGTCCCCCGCAAGCGGGTGGTACCCCCGGCTCGCGGCGCATCGCCGCCAGCGCCGCGATGGGCATGTCCAAGCTGCCGGCGTTCTGCTCGACGGCGTGGGTAAGCAGCGGATGCGGCGCCAGCTCACCGAAAACGCGGAACCCGTCCTTGAGTGCGGCTTGCACCGCGGCCGCGAATCGCACGGTGTAGCGCAAGTTTTCGGCCCAATAGTCGCCGGTGAACGACGGACGTTCGCGAGGGTTCCACAACGTGGCCGAATAGTACGGAACCTCGGGCGCCGTCGGTTGCAAATCGGCCAGGACCTCCACCAGCTCGTCGAGGATCGATTCCACCTGCGGTGAATGCGAGGCGACGTCCACTGCCACCTCGCGCGCCATCACGTCCTGCTCCTGCCAGGCCGCCACCAGATCGCGGATGGCCTTGGCGTCGCCGCCGACAACGGCGGAGGTCGGCGACGCGACCACCGAGAGCACGACGTCGGAGATACCGCGAATCGAAAGTTCGGACAGCACTTGCTGTCCCGGCAATTCCACTGACGCCATCGCACCGCTGCCGGCGATCCGCGCCATCAGCTTGGAGCGCCGGCAGATGACCCGTACCCCGTCGGCCACCGACAATCCGCCGGCGACGACAGCCGCGGCGGCTTCGCCGAGCGAATGCCCGATGGCGGCGCCGGGACGCACCCCATAGCACTTCATCGTCTCGGCGAGCGCGACCTGCATCGCAAAAATCGTTGGCTGCACCTTGTCGATGCCGCTCACCGTTTCCTTTGCCGACATGGCCTCGGTAACCGAGAAGCCGGATTCCTGCGCCACCAACGGCTCGATGATGGCGATCGTCGCCGCGAAAACCGGCTCCTTGGCCAGCAATTCGGCGCCCATCTTCGACCATTGCGAACCCTGTCCGGAGAACACCCACACCGGTCCGCGGTCGCCTTGTCCCACTGCAGGCTGATACGGGATATCGCCGTCGGCGACGGCGCGCAGCTCGGCGCCCAACTCGTCGAGACTGCTCGCCGACACCACGGTCCGCACCGGCCGATGCGTGCGCCGGCGCGACAGCGTGTAACCCAGATCTCTTAAGCCAGCCGCACTTTCGCTGTCGGGAGATACGCGACCATGCTCATCGAGCCAGGCCGCCAGCCGGGCGGCTGTCACGCGCAGCTGCTCGGCTGAGGTGGCCGACAGCGGGAAGAGCAGCGGTCCCCCGGCCGCGGGCCCGACGGTTTGTCCGGGTGGTTGTTCCGGGGCTTGTTCCACGATGGCGTGCACGTTGGTACCCGACATCCCGTACGACGACACCGCAGCCCGTCGTGGGTGGTTACCGTTACTGGGCCATGGCGTATTAGCCTGCGGGACAAACAGATCCGTCTTGATTCGGGCCATCTCGTCGGGAAGCCGGGTGAAGTGCAGGTTCTGCGGCACCACGGCGTGCTGCAGCGCCAGGATCGCCTTCGCCAATCCCAGCGGTCCGGATGTCGACTGCATGTGGCCGAAGTTGGTTTTCACCGATCCCAAAGCGCAGGGCCCGCCGGTTCCGTACACGGCGGCCAGGCTGGCGAATTCGATCGGATCGCCGACCGGCGTGCCGGTACCGTGCGCCTCGACGAGCCCGACCGTGGCCGCGTCGACGTCGGCGACCGTCAAGGCCTTTCGGTAGACGGCGACCTGGGCGGTTTCCGACGGCGCCGCGATGTTCACGGTGCGGCCGTCCTGATTTGCCGCGGTACCGCGCAACACCGCCAGGATGCGATTGCCGTCGCGTTGCGCATCATCGAGTCGCTTGAGCAGCAGCATGACACAGCCTTCGCCGGACACGAAGCCGTCGGCGTGCACGTCGAACGCGTGGCAGCGACCCGTCGGCGACAACATGCCCTGCAGCGAACCCGAGACGGACTTGCGTGGTTCCAGGGTCACGACGACGCCACCGGCCAGGGTCAGGTCGCTTTCGCCGCTGCCCAGGCTGCCGCACGCCTGGTGGACGGCCATCAACCCGGACGAGCATGCGGTGTCGACGGTGACCGCCGGCCCGTGCAGGCCGAGCGTGTAGGCCACTCGGCCGGACGCGAAGCTGTTGCTGGTGCCGGTGAATCCGTACGGCCCTTCGGCCGCGCCGCAGTCGGCGGACAGCAGTTCGTAGTCACCGTGCGTCAGGCCGACGAACACCCCGGTCTGGGACCCGACCAGCGATCCCGGATCGAGACCGGCATGCTCGACGGCCTCCCACGACGTTTCCAGCAGCAGGCGGTGCTGCGGGTCGATCGCGGTGGCTTCGCGTTCGGTCATCCCGAAGAAATCGCAGTCAAAGCCGCCCACATCGTCGAGGAACGCCCCCCACCGGGTCACCGACCGGCCCGGCACGCCGGGCTCGGGGTCGTAGAACAGGTCCGCATCCCAGCGGTCGGCGGGAATCTCGCCGACGAAGTCGTCACCGCGCAGCAGCGCCTCCCACAACCGTTGCGGGGAATCGATGCCACCGGGAAGTCGGCAGGCCATTCCGATGACGGCAACGGGTGTGGCGGTTGCGGCACGCAAAGTGCATGTCCCCTGTTCTCGCCCGATCATCATCGGGCAGTCATCGTCGTGCGCGTGCGCGGGGAGCCCGTGAGCATCGGCGCGCACCATCTCTTCTCACGTGTTCCGGGCGTAATTATGCACATGTCGTTTAGCTTCAAACGACGTTAGCTTAGCTGGAGTAAACAGTTTCGGCTCGGCGAACCAAAATGGGACCAGGAAGACCGGGGCGCCGCGAAATACGCGCCGTGACTGCGTAATTGAGGCTAGGTATCGCTCGTCTGTTCGGAATCTTCGGACTCGGCATCCTCGGCCGGATCCTCGATGACTTGATAAGCCGGATCGAGCATCGAGATGGCCCGAGTGCCGCTTTGGCGAGCCTTCCCGGTGATGCGCAAAACCTGACCAGGCTGGATGTCGGCACCCCCGTTGCCGGGGCGGAAGGCGACCGTCATTTCGCCAGTGCTGTCCCCGATGACGATCTGCCGGTGGGTCCGGCCGCGTGTCGTGACGTCTTCGACCTGACTGACCCGCCCCTCGACGCTGGCCCGCTGCCCGGAGATCAGGCCGGCCACCATGACCACCGACCGCGGCCGCTCGGGGTGCTCATAGGCGTCGACCTTCCGGTCCTCCTCATGGGACACCCACGCCTCGATTTTGTCGATTCCCTGTCCGATCCGTTGCTCGAGGGTGTCGGGGTAGGCCTCGCGGATCTTCGATTCCACGTCGTAGGGCACGATGGTCGCCGCAGCGTCGGGGATGAGGCTGACCGCGCGCGAGATCTTGTCCGCGGTGCGGTCGTGCAGCACACGGCCCAGCAACCGGGCGAATGTCCGGCGCGGCAGCAGCACCGTCACATTGGTGCGTGCGCTCTCATCACGCGCCTTGGCGACCAGCAACTGCGCGGCCCGGCTGACGCGGCGGTCGGGGCAATCGACGATCCGCAATGGAGTGTCGAGTTCGAAATGGTCCCAACGCTTTCGCAGCAGCGCGGCGTGGGCCGGGTCGATCATGAAATGTACCGCGGTCAGTTCGTCGGCCCGCAATCCCCTGCCGTAGCGCAACGCCTCGATCACGGCCAGGTCGACCGAATCGACTAAAACGAACACCCGGTGCCTCGCGTACTTCACCAACTCGGGACGGTCGGTGCGGAACGTCTCGAGAATGGCTGCCTCAGCGCGATATTCGCGGTTGAGCCGGGTCAGCATGAACACCAGCAGCGGGAACACGACGACCACCAACCAGGCGCCCTCGGTGAACTTCGCTACCGCGAAGATGCCCACCACGATCGTCGACAGAATCGCCGCGGACAGGTTGATCGCCAACCGGCGCCGCCAGCCCGGTTCTCGATGCGTCAGATGATGTTTGGTCATCCCGTAACCGGCCATCGAGAATCCGGTGAACACCCCGATCGCGTAGAAGGGGACCAGCGCATTCACCGAACCGCCGGTTACCACCAGCAAGGCGACCGACAGCGCGGTCAGGGTGATGATGCCGTTCGAAAACACCAGGCGATGGCCGCGTTTGGTGAGCTGCCTGGGCAGGAAGCGGTCTTCGGCGACGAAACTGGCCAGCGCCGGAAAGCCGTTGAAGCTGGTATTGGCGCCGGTGAACAAGATCGACGCGGTCGCGGCCTGCACCAGTACGTAGAAGACGTCGCCGGTGGCGCCGCTGCCGAACACCGCCCGGCCGATCTGTGACAAGACCGAGGGGTACTCAGTCAGATACGGCGTGGCGTGGGTGACGTGGGCCAGATAGGCGACGCCGGCCAGCAGCAGGCCGAGGATGATCGCCATCGCGGTCAGCACGCGACGCGCATTGCGGCCCTGAGGCTTTCGGAAGTAGTCGACCGTGTTGGAGATGGCCTCCACCCCGGTCAGCGACGAACCACCGTTGGCGAACGCGCGCAGCAACACCAGAATGGTCGCGCCCAGCACCAACCCGTTGCCCTGGTGAACCGGCACGGTGCCGGCCAAGTGCGCCGGATCGTAAACCGGCAAGTTCCCGATGAACGCACGAATGACGCCGACCACGATGGTCAGGCCGACCATGACGATGAAGGAATAGGTGGCCACCGCGAACGGCAGTCCCGCTTCCTTCAGGCCCCGCAGATTGGCGTAGCAGATGGCCAGCACCACGCCGACCGTGAGTTCGAGGCTGTATGGGCCCAGGGCGGGAATCGCCGAGACCACCGCTACGGTCCCGGCCGCTGACTGCACCGCAACCGTGACCACATAGTCGATCAGCAGGGCCGCCGCGGCGATCTGCGCGACGCGGGGCCCGAAGTTGTCGCGCGCCACGATGTATGAGCCGCCGGCCCGGGTGTAGGCCATCACCACCTGCCGGTATGAGGCGGCCACCAGCAGCAGGATCAGCAGGATCACACCCGTGATGGGCAGCAGCAGGAGAAAGGCGGCCAGCCCCGCGTGCGGCAGCAGTTCGATCAGGATCTGCTCGGGACCGTAAGCGACAGAGGACACCGCGTCCGGCGAAAGTGCCCCGAGCGCAACCGGATTCGAGAGCTTCTCGGACGTGATGTCCTCGGTGATCAGTGGTTTTCCCAGGAACACCCGCTTAGCGATGTCCCCTAACGACAGCGGGATGCGCAGCTTGCCGGTCGCACTGGTCACAAGCACCGTCCTTACCCGAGGTCGAGAACGTAGAACGTCTCCGATGCATTGTGCACGCCCATTGGTCGCCGGGCGGTGCAGGCCGGGCTAGGCGAGCCGCTGGACCGCGGCGCCGATCCGCTCATCGCTGGCGGTCAGCGCGACTCTCACGTGCTGCGCGCCGCGCGGGCCGTAGAAATCGCCCGGCGCGACCAGGATGCCGCGCTGCGCCAGCCAGGCGACGCTGTCGTGGCATGACTCGCCGCGGGTGGCCCACAGATACAAGCCGGCTTCGGAATGGTCGATGGCAAAGCCGGCCGAACGCAGCGCGGCATCCTGGTCGCGCCGGGCGATTTCTACGGCCCGCGCGGCGCGCAGCACGTGAGAGTCGCGCTGACC
>NZ_LZKU01000198.1 GCF_001672975.1 Mycobacterium sp. 1465703.0 | reverse complement strand
CCTCGGCGGCCTGAAAGATCAGCCGCACCCCGACTGGCAGTTCGGGCACCGACGCCAACACCAGGGCGGTGCCCAGCAGGATCGCGGTGTGCGCGTCATGACCGCAGGCGTGCGCCACGTTGGGCATGGTGGAGGCGTACGGCGCGCCGCTGAGCTCGGCCATCGGCAGGGCGTCCATGTCGGCCCGCAGCGCAATCCTCGGCTCGTGCTCGGGCCCGATGTCGCAGACCAGTCCGGTCCCGCCGGGCAGCACCTTGGGGTTGAGTCCGGCACCGGCCAACCGCTCGGCGACGAACTGGGTGGTGGCGTACTCCTGGCGGCCCAGCTCGGGATAGCGGTGAATGTGCCGGCGCCATTCGACCAGGTCTTCGTGATAGGCGGCCAGCCAGGAATTGGCGGCGTCGACAAGGCTCATGACTGCGCCCCGCCGCGTCTACGCTGCTGCGCCGCCATCACCCGGTCGCGTTGGGCGGGCGTCTGGGCCAGCTGAACCACGGTGCGCGCCAGCATGATCGCGCCCTCGACGACCGTGCGGTCGGCGCTGGGGCCGGCGGCGGCGTCGGCGAAGGCGCGCTGGTGGACCATGGCACCGCCGGCGTCGATCCCGACCACCGGGTGAATCCCCGGCAGCACTTGCGTGATGTTGCCCATGTCGGTGCTACCCATGGGCAGCGCCGCCTCATACTCGCTGGCCACCGG
>NZ_LZKU01000197.1 GCF_001672975.1 Mycobacterium sp. 1465703.0 | reverse complement strand
AACGAGCAATCGCGACCGCGCCAAGCTTTGACCCCTTCGGCAATGGCGAGGCCCGCGATCACCAGTACCGGCGCCGGCTCCCTGATTCAGCTTTATCCGGCCACGCGGGAATTGCGAATTAATAACGAATACGACGCAAGATTCTCCATTTAATGGAATGGCTCTTTCTGGGCTTTGGAATCGGCAATACGGTCACTGCGCCGGAAAGTGAAATGCGGCCGAGGCTGGCTGATTTGTGAGCTACACCACGAACGACCGATTCCTTGCATTGCGGCATGAGTGCGCTCATGTGTCACTTGTGACGCATGAGCACTCTTTGCTGTAACCATTACCGAAGGAAAATTTCGTCCACCCTCCCGCCACTCCGGCCGCCGCGCTTCGCCGGCGGCCGGATAGGCTGGCGCTGCCCGCGGCGATTGGCGGGTGTAACTCCGAGTAGCGAACGGGGCCGCAATGATCTTCATCGTCGTCAAGTTCGAGACCAAGCCCGAGTGGACCGACCGCTGGCCCGATCTCGTCGCATCGTTCACCGCGGCGACTCGGGCCGAAGAAGGCAATCTGTGGTTCGAGTGGTCACGCAGCCTGGACAACCCGGCGGAGTACGTCTTGGTGGAGGCGTTCCGCGACGACGAGGCGGGCGGTGTTCACGTCAACAGTGATCACTTCAAGCGGGCGATGCAAGAGCTCCCGCAGGCGCTGAAGTCAACGCCCAAGATCATCAACCAGACCATCGACGCGGCGGGCTGGTCGGAGATGGGTGAGATGGCGGTCGAGTGATTCTCGACTAGCCGACCGCAATCTCGATCTCGTCGCCCAGTGCGTAGCCCGGTGCGAGCGGAAGCTTGTCACCGCTCCAAAAGTTGCCGGGGTCGAAATAGTTGGAGTACTTCACCGTGCTGAGCAACCCCATCTCCTCATAGGTGATCGCCACCGTTTCCGCGCAGTAGGCCGCCTCCAGCCCGAGCCGCTGTTGCTCCTTTTGCCGCTTTGTCGATTCGCGAACCTTCTTGTCCACGAACGGAACTCCCCGCACCCAGTCGTAGGCATTCGGCAGTCGGCCGCGTAGCCACCGGCCGGTCAGGCGCATGGTGGTGGGAAACGCGGTGCCGTCCATCCGGGCGATCACCCGCAGCAGCTTGTTCTCTTGCTCCCGGGTAGCCGGTGGAGTCAGCTGACGTAGCCAGCACCGTTGGTGGTAGCGCTGCGACCACTGCAACACCGATTGCGCAAGGTCGTTGAGTTGCACGCCACGATGATTCGTTCCGGTCCACAGGTCGGCGAGCTTGTCGCCCAGTTCGGCGTGCCAGATCAGCGGCGGCAAGTCGTCGATGGCCACCGTCATTCCGACGTGGTTCACCGGGCTGTTGGTCAGCGTCTGGATGGCGCGATCCGGTCCCGACCCACCACGAAACAGCCACAGGTCCCCGGTGCGGGTCTCTTCGAGCGCTTGATTCAAGGTGAGCATTGTCGTGTAAGCCCGTTCGCCGCTGCAGTTTTCACCACTGGTCGTCACCACTATCAACCCCGCGGTACGTCACGCGCGATGTGTTGTCGTACGTTGCGGGCACACAAGTCAATCACAATCGGGGCTCAACGACCCGGTTGCGCATACCCTGGTGTCATGCGCAGTGTGTGGAAGTGGCTGGGATTGGCCGGTGCCGCGGGCGTCGTCGCCGGGGGCGTGCTGGTGGCTCGTGACCAACGCCAACGACGCGCATACACCGCCGACGAGGTCCGCGATCGCCTGCACCAGCGGCTGGCGGAAACCAATGGGGAAGGCGTTCAGTCCGAATCGGACTCGGCCGGAGCCTGAACGGCGAACAAGCGATAGCTGCCCGAAAAGCCCTTCAGTTCCGCATCGCGTCCGCCATCGAATCGGATGTCCTCGGAATCGGAAAGCGCGTCTCGCACTGGCTGACTCACCAGAATCTCACCACCGATCGCCTGGCCGGCGACTCGTGCCGCCATTGCGACGTTGCGGCCGAACAGATCATCACCGCGGCGTACCGAACGTCCCATGTGAATGCCGATCCGAACCCGAATCTCGTCGTGTCGCTTGCGTTTTGCGTCCCTGCGCAATGACTGCTGCAAGTCGATGCCGCACAGGACAGCTTGGTCGGCCCGAGCGAAGGCGATCATGAATCCGTCGCCCTGGCTCTTCACCACATGACCGGACCTTCGCTGCACCAGATCTGAGACCAGCTTGTCGTGCGAGCTGATCAGCTTGACCCATGCCCGGTCGCCGATCCGCTCGTTGAGCGCGGTGGACTCCTCGATGTCGGAGAACAAGATCACCACCCGACCGTCCGGCGTGACGCGGGCCAGGTCGGGTCGCTCGACTTCGGCCCAGTCCGCGAGGTCCTCGATGCTGCTGCGCACCGCGGCGCCGAAGCCTTCCTTTCGCATCAGGTTGGCGGTGTTCCACACCCGTTTGACGGCCTCGCGGCCACCCGACAGCAGCTGAGTGCGGGCGTCGGTCCGCTGGCGCAGCTCCTCGAGCTCCTGCTGGCTGCGCACCAGCAACCGCCACAGCACGATTAGCCCGACGCCTTCGATCGCGGCGATCCCGGCCAGGGCGTAGATCGTGATGTGTAGCGCGTCCGGCATGCCGGTTATCCTTTCAAGGCTGCGGTCCACCCAGGTTGTCGGCCCCATCGGCAGTGTCTAGTGTTGAGTCCGCCGGCCGCGGGTAGTGATCTCAAAGGAGCCGATCAGGTGACTTTCGAGGGGAGCGGTGTTGGGCGAGGACGACAGTAACCCATCTGACCTGCTGGTGATCTTCGGAATCACCGGTGATTTGGCGCGCAAAATGACATTTCGGGCGTTGTACCGCCTCGAGCGTCGCGACATGCTGAACCACCCGATCGTGGCTATTGCCAGTGACGACATCACCATCGAGCAGCTGAAGGATCGGGCGCGGGACGCCATCAAGGCGTCGGGGGAGAAGTTCGACGAGGCCGTGTTCGACCGGCTGGCCGACCGGCTGTCCTACCTGCACGGCGACGTCACCGATGACGACCTCTACAAGCAGCTCGCCAAGCAGATCCCCGCGAATTCCCATCCGCTCTACTACCTGGAAATGCCGCCGGCTTTATTCGCGCCGATCGTGGAGAACCTCGCCAAAGCCGACCTGCTGGAGCAGGCGCGGGTGGCGGTGGAGAAGCCGTTCGGCCACGACCTGGACTCGGCCCGCGACCTCAACAAGCGGCTGCGCGCGGTGCTCGACGAGGACCAAATCCTGCGCGTGGACCACTTTTTGGGCAAACAACCCGTCGAAGAACTGCAATACCTGCGGTTCGCCAACCAGGGGCTCGCCAAGCTGTGGGACCGCGACAGCATCTCCGAGATCCACATCACCATGGCTGAGGACTTCGGCATCGAGGACCGCGGCAAGTTCTACGACGCGGTGGGCACGCTGCGCGATGTCGTGCAAAACCACCTGCTGCAGGTGCTCGCGCTGGTCGCCATGGAGCCGCCGGTCGGCGCCGGCGCCGACGACTTGAACGACAAGAAGGCCGAGGTTTTCCGGGCGATGCCGGCGCTGGATCCGGAGCGTTGCGTCCGCGGCCAGTACCGCGGCTATACCGACGTCGCAGGCGTGGCAAAGGATTCCACCACCGAGACCTACATCGCGTTGAGAACCGAGATCGACAACTGGCGCTGGGCCGGGGTGCCGATCTTCCTGCGCGCCGGAAAAGCGCTGCCGGAGAAGGTCACTGAGGTCCGGATGTTCCTGCACCACGTTCCGGGCTTTTCCTTCCTGCCCAACCGCCGGCCGCCCGAGTGCAATCAGATCGTGCTGCGCATCGACCCCGACCCGGGGATGCGGCTGCAGTTGTCCGCCCAAGCCGGCGATTCGTGGCACGACGTCCACCTGGACTCGTCCTTCGCCGAGGATCTCGGCGAGCCGGTCCGGCCCTACGAACGGTTGCTCTACGCCGCCTTCAACGGAGATCGCCAGTTGTTCGCCCGCGAAGACGCCATCGAGGAGACATGGCGAATTGTGCAGCCGGTGCTGGACAAACCGGGCCGCATTCACCATTACGAACAGGGCTCGTGGGGACCCGAGGCAGCACAGGCGCTGTTGCGTGGCCACCACAGTTGGCACCAGCCGTGGCTGCCGCGCAGCACGTCCACCGAACAGTAAGGAGACTCAGACACGATGCAGCTTGGGATGATCGGCCTAGGCCGAATGGGCGCGAACATCGTCCGTCGCGTCGCCAAGGGCGGACATGAATGCGTGGTCTATGACCACAACCCCGACGCGGTCAAGGCGATGGCAGGGGAGGAGAGGACCACCGGGGTGGGCTCGCTGCAGGAGCTCGCCGATAAGCTGACGGCGCCGCGGGTCGTCTGGGTCATGGTGCCGGCCGGCACCATCACGACTGGTGTCATCGAGGAACTGGCCAAGACGCTGGATTCGGGTGACATCGTCATCGACGGTGGCAACTCCTACTACCGCGACGACATTCGCCATGCGAAAACGTTGTCGGAGAAGGGCATTCACCTACTCGACTGCGGTACGAGCGGCGGCGTGTGGGGCCGGGAACGCGGCTACTGCCTGATGATCGGCGGCGACGACGAGGCATTCCTGCACGCCGAGCCGATCTTCGCCACTGTCGCGCCGGGCGTCGACGCTGCGGCCCGCACGCCGGGTCGCGATGGGGAGGTCGCTCGGTCGGAGCAGGGCTATCTCCACTGCGGGCGGGCCGGTGCGGGGCACTTCGTCAAGATGGTGCACAACGGCATCGAGTACGGCATGATGGCCTCGCTCGCCGAGGGGCTGAACATCCTGCGCAATGCGGACATCGGCAAGCACGTGCAGGAGGGTGACGCCGAAACCGCGCCGCTGGAGCACCCCGAGTTCTACCAGTACGACTTCGACATTCCGGAGGTCGCCGAGCTGTGGCGGCGCGGCAGCGTCATCGGCTCTTGGTTGCTGGACCTGACCGCGACCGCGTTGCACGATTCGCCCGACCTCAAGGAATTCTCCGGACGGGTTTCCGACTCCGGGGAGGGCCGGTGGACCGCCATCGCGGCGATCGACGAGGGCGTCCCCTCGCCGGTGCTGACCACCGCGCTGCAGTCTCGCTTCGCCTCGCGTTCACTGGACGACTTCGCCAATAAGGCGCTCTCGGCGATGCGCAAGCAATTCGGCGGGCACGCGGAGAAGCCGGCGAACTAGCGGCGATCGCGAGCGCGGCGCAGCCGGGCGAAGGGGGTCGCCGCCGGCGAACTAGCGGCGATTGACGAACGCCACCACCGCGTCGCTGAACGCGTCGTTGTCGTCGCCGGCAGCGGTGTGCCCCGCGTTGGACAGCTCGACGAACTCGGCACGCGGCACGGTGGCCAGGAAGTGCCGAACGCCTTCGGGGCTGACCACGTCGGACAGCTTGCCGCGAATCAGCAAGACCGGGATTCTCAGGTTCTTGGCGGCCTGCTCGAAGCTCTCGGTGCGCAGTTCGGGATCGTCGCCGGGCTTGGTCATGAACGCCGGATCCCAGTGCCAGTACCAGCGGCCATCGCGCAGGCGCAGATTCTTCTTCAGCCCCTCGGGACTGCGCGGCTTGCTCCGGTAGGGCAGGTAGGCGGCAACGGCGTCGGCGGCCTGCTCCAGCGAGTCGAAGCCGTCGAGGCCGCTGAACATGAAGTCGCGGATACGGGCGCTGCCGCCCTTTTCGAATCGGGGGACGACGTCGACGAGCACCAACCGGGTCACTTTGGCGGGGCCGGCCCGGTGAGCGGCGAGGATGCCGGTCAGCCCTCCCATGCTGGCCCCAATGATGGTCACCGGCCGGCCGATCGCGTCCAGCACCCGCATGACGTCGGCGGTCAGCGTTTCGATCTCGTAGTCGGCGTCGGGGGAGCGTGCGCTGTCGCCGTGTCCCCGCGAATCCAGCGCCACGACGTGCAGACCCTCATCGGCCAGTGTTTGACCGGTGTTTTTCCAGGAAAACCGGTTTTGACCGCCGCCGTGCAGCATCAGGATGCTCGGCCGCCCGGCGCCGCCGGAGTCGCGGTTCCACTCATCGGCGACCAGGGTGATCCCGCCGACACCGGCAAACTCCACCGTCTCGGGACTGCTGCTGACGGTATTCATGCGATCTGACGTTACATAGGCCGGTTAAGCACTGTCCGGCGGGTGGACAACGCGGTGAGTTTTCGTCGGCGACGGGGTCTATCAAGGGCAGAAACCAACGATCCATCAAGGAGGCCGCGAACATGCCATCGATCACCCCGTCGTTGTGGTTCGACGACAACCTGGAGGAGGCAGCCAGGTTCTACACCTCGGTGTTCCCCAACTCCCACATCGAAGGGTTCAACCGGACCACCGACGCCGGACCGGGGGAGCCTGGCACCGTCCTGTCGGGCAGCTTCGTGCTGGACGGCAGTCGGTTCATCGGGATCAACGGCGGTCCGCACTTCCGGTTCACCGAAGCGGTCTCGTTCACCATCCACTGCAAGGACCAGGACGAGGTCGACTACTACTGGGACCGGTTGACCGACGGTGGCGAGGAGTCTCAATGCGGCTGGCTCAAGGACCGTTTCGGGCTGAGCTGGCAAATCGTGCCGGACCGGCTCTACGAATTGATCGGCGATCCCGACCGCGCGCGTGCGGCAGCGGCCACCAAGGCGATGTATGGCATGCGCAAGATCATCATTGCCGAGCTGGATCGAGCCGCCGCGCTGTAATGGTGAAAAGTGCTGGTATAGCAATGATTTGGTGCTCTGCCGGCTAGGGTCGGTGCGTCGTGAGGCCGCACAGGTTAGGTTGATCCCTGCGGAGGCGTTGAGCAGGGAGTGAACATGGCTGAACCTGGTTGGATCGACGTGACCGGCCCTGCGGGAAACCTGAAGGCCCTCACCTGGGGGTCGAAAGACGGTCCCATCGCGTTGTGTCTGCACGGCTTCCCGGACACCCCCTACGGCTGGCGCAAGATCGCGCCCCGGCTCGCCGATGCGGGATGGCGGGTGGTGGCGCCTTTCATGCGCGGGTACGCGCCTTCGTCGATCCCGGTCGACAACAGCTATCAGGTGGGCGCGCTGATGGACGACGCCCTGCGGGTCCGCTCCGCCGCGGGCGGCACCGACGACGACGTGATCATCGGCCACGACTGGGGCGCGCTCGCCGGCACCGGCCTGGCCGCCATGCCCGACAGTCCATTCGCCAAGGCGGTGATCATGTCGGTGCCTCCGTCGGCGGCGTTCCGCCGGCCCGGTGGTGGCGCGGCCGAACGGTGCCGGCTGGCCGCCTATCTGGTGCGTCAGGTGTTGCGCAGCTGGTACATCATGTACTTCCAATTGCCTTGGCTGCCTGAGCGTTCGGCTTCCTGGGTGTTGCCGTTGTTGTGGCGGCGTTGGTCGCCGGGCTATCGCGCCGAAGAGGATCTGCGCCATGTCGACGCCGCTATCGGCGCGCCGGACAGCTGGCGTGCGGCGCTGGGACCGTACCGCGCCACCATTCGCAACACCCGGCCGTTGGCGCAGTATGCCGTATTGAACCAGCTGTGGACCGAAGAACCGGTGCTGCCGTGCCTGTACCTACACGGACGCGACGACGGTTGCATGACACCGGCTTTCGCGCGCTGGGCGGAGAAGGTGCTGCCCGCGGGCAGCGAGGTCGGCATCGTCGAACACGCGGGCCATTTCCTGCAGCTCGAACAGCCCGACAAAGTGGCCGACCTGGTGCTCGGGTTCATCGGATCGCCCGGCTGACATCATGGCTCAGATTGTGTCGGGGCACCGGATGGCGGCCGTCGATGCGCAGTTCTACTGGATGTCGGCCAAGATTCCGAGCGACGAGTTCTTGCTCTACGCGTTCGACGGTGAGCCGGCCGATTACCCGCGTGCCGTTGAGGAACTCTGCCGGCGGGCCAACGCCGACCCGGCGCTGCGGATGCGAGTTCTGGACCGGGGTCGGTGGCGCTACCCGCAGTGGGTGCCGGTAGCGGTCACGCCCGAGCAGGTGGTCCGCCACGAAGTCGCCGACCGCTGGGACGGTGTCCTGGCTGGTGTCGCCGGCCTTGCCGATGACCAACTGGACATTCGCCGGATGGCCTGGCGGCTGCACGTGTTCAGCCCGGTGCACGGTATTCCGGGCGTCAGCGGCCCGGGGGCGGTCGCGGTTTTGCAGGTCGCGCACGCGCTGGCCGACGGCGCTCGCTCCGCGGCAATGGCGGCCTGGTTGTTCGGCCGGGCCGATCCCGTGCCCGAGGTCCCGCCCGCACGGCCGGGCTTTCTGCCGTGGCGAGCCGCGCAGGCGGCGCGCGCCCATCGCCAGTTGATGCGCGACATCGACGCGGGCCAGCTCGGCCCCGGGGCCGGATCACGGCCATTGCTGCCGACGAATGCGCGCCCCGAAGGCGTTCGCGCGGTACGTACCTTGGTGCGCCATCGTTCGCAGATACCCGGTCCCACGGTCACCGTCGCCGCGCTGAGTGCGGTATCCCGGGCCCTGTTCAATCTGCTCGGTGAGCAATCTGATTCGTTGGGCGCCGAAGTCCCGATGGCCAAACCCGGTAGACCGCAAGCGCACAACCATTTCGGCAACATCGTGGTGGGGCTCTACCCCAAGCTGGAACCCGATGCTCGCGCCAAGCGGATCGCGGCCGACCTGGCCAACGGGCGGCGCCGCTTCGACCACCCGGCCACCCGGGCTGCCGACCGGGCGTTCGCGGCGGTGCCGGCCGGGCTGCTGCGTTGGGGCATAGCGCAATTCGATGCCGAACAGCGAGCGACGCAAGTGTCCGGTAACACCGTGGTGTCCAGCGTCAACCGCGGAGCGGCCGATCTGAGCTTTGGCGGTGCCCGGGTAGTGCTGACGTCGGGATACCCGGCGCTGTCGCCGATGATGGGGCTGACGCACGGCGTGCACGGCATCGGCGACACCATCGCGATCAGCGTGCACGCGGCAGCCTCAGCGGTGCCCGACGTCGACGCCTACCTGGGGCTGCTCGACGCGGCGCTCTAGCTACTGCGCGTCGCCGGCTCGGGCCGCCTCTTCGCGGGTCAGACCGACGACGACGATCAGCTCTTCATGCAGCTCGAACCAAACCGTGTGGTAGGAGTCGATCAGCGGCCGGGTCAGCCACGCGGTCTCGCCCGCCTTCACTTTGTCCAGTGCCGCAGCCAGTTTCGTCGCGTAGGCATTCAGCCTCGGCAGCTGCGCCGCGGCGCTTCGGATGATCGGTATCACTCGTGCGTGCACGTCATCGAGGCGGGCCAACACGGCGGCGTCGTATTCGGCGTCGTCGTGCGTGTTGGGCGATCCCTCCGGGCCGCCCTTGAGCTGCCAATCCGTCACCAGGCGTTTGAAGTCGGCGTTGACGGCGCGAAAGTCGTCGTACGCGCCGGCCATTGCGGCCGGATCGATGCCCGCGCGCTCCTCGGCGAGCAACGTCGCGAGCCGGTCGCTGCCGCTGCGGGTGATCTGCAACGTCGCGCCCTCGGCCAGCAGGCCCGCCGCGGTCAGCCGCTCGACAAGGATGGCGACAGCGTCGGGGTCTTCTCCCAGCGTCGCGGCCAGGTCCGCGCGGTTCACCCTGCCCTTGAGCCGAACCCCTTGTAGCACCGCCAATTCGGTCACAACCCACACTCCGACGCCAGCCGTAGCGCGGTCAGCATCACGATCAACGGCGTGGCCGACACCACGTCGCTGTTGCCGCTGTCCAGGGCGGCGCGCACCGCGGCCTCGGAGGTGTCGTCCAGCCGGACGTGGTCGCCTGCGGCGTGAGCACGCAGTGGGCTGACCCGCCGTGCGATCTCGGCGAGTTCGCGAAGCTCCGGCGTGTCGTCTTCCGACCACGCGGACAACCTCAAATCACCTTCGCGCACTTCGCCTTCGGCGCCGTCCACGGTGATGCGCTTGCCGGCCAGCGACGCCACGACGCCCTGACCGCAGCCCACCACGGCCACCCGTCCCAGTTCGCGGCTGACCACGGCCGCATGGCTGGAGGCACCGCCGACCTCGGTGACGATGCCCTGCGCGGCCAGCATGCCTGACACGTCTTCGGGCCGGGTGTGATCACGCACCAGGATCACCCGCTCGCCGCGCTCGGCGGCGCGCAGTGCCTCGTCGACGTCGGTGTACGCCGTTCCCGACGCCACACCCGGGCAGGCCGGCAGACCTTTCGCCAAAAGCGGTGCCGCCAAACGTATTTCCGGCTGCAACGCGGGTCGCAGCAGGGTCTGGACGTGCGCCGGCGTCACCCGCCGCAGAACTTCCGCATCATCGATAAGCCCCTCGTGCCGGAGCTGCAGCGCCAAGCGCACCGCCGCCTGCGCCGAGCGCTCCGCGGACCGAGTCTGCAACAACCACAGCTTGCCGTCCTCGACGGTGAACTCGATTTCCTGTATGTCGGAGTCGAGCCGCTCCAGGTTGCGGGCGGCGGTAATCAGCTCGTCGTAGACGGCGGGCTGCTCGTCACGCAGCGCGGTGATCGGTTCGACGTCGACCGAACCCGATACCACGTCGTCGCCTTGGCCGCCGGGCAGCCATTCGCCGAACGGTTCGTTGTCACCGGTTATCGGATTGCGGGAAAAGAATGCTCCGGCACCGGAATTAGTGCCATGGTTGCCGAACACCATCGCCTGCACAACCACGGCGGTGCCGTGCTGATCGTCAATTCCGTAGTGAGCGCGATAGGCAACCGCGCGGGGTGAATTCCACGAGGCGAACACCGCCTGGATGCCGGCCCGCAACTGTGCGTACGGGTCGGACGGCACCGCCCGAAGTTCGCCGACGCCCACGATGCGCCGATACATGTCCGAGAAACGCCGCCGAGTGTCGCGGGCGAAAGCTTGGCCGCCGGTCGCCGCCAGCGCCTCCTCGACGGCATCGTTGATGCCGAGGTCGAGGATGGTGTCCATCATCCCGGGCATGGACTGGGTGGCTCCGGAACGCACGCTGACCAATAGCGGATGCGGGCCGTGCCCGAATGTGCGCGAAGTCTGTGCCTCCAGCCAGCGCATCCGGTCGAGTACGTCGTCCCATATCGCGTTCATCGTCGCGGTGGGATCGGCGAGGTACCGCAGGCCCACCGCGGTGGTGATGCAGAAGGCCGGCGGCACCGGCAGGTCAGACCGGCGCATCACCTCGACGCCGTGACCCTTGTTGCCCAGCAGTTCCCGCGGGTGGCTCGATCTGCCGTCCAGCAACACCACGGAGTGCTCGATAGGCGGGGCCTTCGGCGCGCTTGATGCGCTCTGGTGGGCGCCGCCTCGTGCGGTACGAGCCGTGGTGCACCCCCTTTATGGTGTCGCTACTCATCGGGCCAACGTCGGAACGCCCGCTATGTTCCCACACGGACCAGGCGATTAGGCGACGTAGCTGTTCGGCCGCTGTTCGGCCGCTGTTCGGCCGCTGCTGTCGTGCCACCGGGGCCATGATCTAGGTTTACAGATATGACTCCCTATGACACGTTTCACGACGTCGGGTTGCTGATCCTGCGGCTGGTGTTGGGCGTGACGTTGGCCGCGCATGGCTACAACAAGTTCTTCGGCGGTGGCCGCATCCCGGGCACCGCGCGGTGGTTCGAAAGCATCGGCATGAAGCCCGGTAAGTTCCACGCCACCGTGGCGGCGACCACGGAAATGGCCGCCGGTTTGGGTCTGGCCGTCGGATTGCTGACGCCGATCCCGGCGGCGGGCTTCGTCTCACTGATGCTGGTCGCGGCCTGGACGGTGCATCGCGCCAACGGCTTCTTCATCGTCAAAGAAGGCTGGGAATACAACCTGGTGCTGGCGGTCAGCGCCGTCGCGGTCGCCACGCTGGGTGCCGGCAAGTACAGCCTGGACTGGGTGATCTTCGGCAAGAACTGGATGGACGGCTGGCAGGGCCTGGTGATCTCAGCGGGGCTTGGCCTGGCCGGGGCGATCGGCCAATTGGCCATCTTCTACCGGCCGCCGGCCAAGCAAGCCGGTTAATCGGGGGTCATCGCCGTTGCCGTCGACAGCCGCGGCGACGCGCTGCGCTGCTTTCTTAAAGCGCGGCGCGCGTGACTAAGAGTTAAACTCACCGCCGTAGCTCTTTGCCCAGCAAAGGAGGCACCATGGCCCGCCTGCGTTCCCGACTGGCCCACGCGGGCGTGGTTACCGCCTTGACCGGTCTGACCGCCACTGGGTTAGCCACGACGGCCACGGCAGATCCCGCCACTCCCGCCAACAATCCGGCAGACGTGCAAACGCTGATGAGCCACCTCTCGGGCGGCTACACCCCAGCCGACTGCCATCCCGCAGGCGCGCACTCAGCCCTGGCTGTGGCCGCGGTCAACTGCGACAACTACTGTCACGATCCCGGCGGCCCCTGGAACGCGGATTACCTGCTGTACGCCAACGCCGACGATCTGAATGCCGACTTCCAGCGCAGCCTCGCGGAGGACCCGCAGACTCCGGCGCAACCGTTCCCGGATGGCACCAAGGGTCCGACCCAATGGGATCGCGGCGGCCACTACGGGTCGGTGGTGTTCGTCAGCGCTGGCCCAGATGACGGCGTCTATCTGGTCTGGACAGACATCCCCTCGCGGATGCTAGCCGTTGCTGAGCAGGGCATCGCCCCGGAGAGTACCCAAGCCGCCCTGTACGACTGGTGGCAGGCCGAGGGCGTTCGCTGATCGAGTTCGCGGGACTGTGGAGGTGGTCGAATGTCGGGCCGGAAAGAGCTACCCAGGATGCGCCACCGCGGCATAACGCCGCGCTCTGGCTCTCTACATTCAGCCGGGAAAAATAGGAACGGTGCCATGGCGAATCGAACGAGCAGAGCCGCAGCGTGCATAGGTGCTGGCGTGCTTGCACTGGCGCTCGGCGGTGTCGGCGGTGCAGGTATGCCGCGCACCAATGCTGCTCCTGCACCGATTGCGGCCCCGATGCCGATTGCCGCCCCTGCGCCGATTGCGGCCCCAACGCCCGCATCGCCGGACGGCGTTTGCTGTGCCGATGCCGCCCAACCCCAAGCAAGCGGCTCGGACTGCATAATTGGCTTGAACTGCGGCCAAATTCGCCCTCGCCCTCGCCGGACGGTGCCGGCGCCAATCCCTCCGCCTCCGCCGCAGCAATAGTCGCAGTCGGCCCTGCCCGTGCTTCGTCAGAAGCCTTACGCCGCGTCGTCGTCCTCGCCTTCGTTGCCTTCGTTGCCTTCGTCGTCTTCGTCGCGCAGCAGTTTCTCGGGGTGATGAAACGTGTTCACCCGCGGCTGGCCGCGGTCCAGGTGTGGCGGCGGGATCCATTCGGTGTCGCCGTCGACGCGTTTTCGGGTGGTCCAGCCCTTCTCGGCCAGTGGGTGATGACCACCGCACGCGAAGGTCAGTTCGTCGATGTCGGTGCTGGGTCGCGTGGCATAACTGGTGATGTGGTGGACCTCGCAGTAGTAGCCCGACACCTCGCAACCCGGATGCGAACATCCACGGTCCTTGGCGTACAAGACAATTCGCTGTCCCGGCGAGGCCAGGCGCTTGGTGTGATACAGCGCCAGCGCTTTGCCCTTGTCGAAGATCGCCAGATATTGATGGGCGTGGCGGGCCAGCCGGATCACATCCGACATCGGTAGCAGGGTGCCGCCCCCGGTGAGGCCCTTGCCGGTGGTGCGTTCGAGGTCGTCGAGCGTTGTGGTGACGATGATCGATGCCGGTAATCCGTTGTGCTGGCCAAGGTTTCCGCTGGCCAGTATCGCGCGTAGCGCGGCATTGAGGCCGTCATGGTTGCGTTGGGCGGCGCTGCGGGTATCGCGTTGCACCGCGCCTTCGGAGGGGGCGCCGTCGACGACTGGCTGCTCGTCGTCGGGGTTGCACATGCCGGGGGCGGCCAACTTGGCCAGCACCGCCTCCCAGCCGGCACGTGCCTCCGGCGTCAACCACCCACTCAGGCGCGACATACCGTCGGCCTGCTGAGTACCCAGCACCAGCCCGCGCACCCGCGCCCGGTCCCCATCGGTGTAGCTGCCATCGGGGTTGAGGCAATCCATCAGGCGCCGGGCCAGTTTGGCGAATTGGTCGGGCCGAAATTCGGCGGCCTTGACCGCCAGATGCCGCTCGGCGTGCTCACACGTCTCGATGTCGACCGACTCAGGCAGCTGATGGAAAAACCGCCGGATCACCGCCACGTGTTCGGCCCCGATCGCCCCGGCCCGCTGCGCCGCCGCGGTGGCGGGCAACACCGGCGCCAGCGGCTCACCCGAAAGGGCGCGACGTGGCCCCAGATCGGCGGCCTCGGCGATGCGGCGAGCAGCCTCCGCACGCGTGATGTGCAGCCGGTCGGCCAACGCCCAGGACAACTTGCCGCCCAACTCGACCGAATCCGACTGCTCAGCAATCTGATTGATCAGCTGATGGCTGGAAGTCTGGAGTTTGCGTGTTTCGCATTCAAGTATCTCCAAGAGCCGCAACCGCTCCGGAGTGGTCAGCCCCTCGTACGAATGCCCCTGGAAAGACGACACCGCCGCGCGCAGCGCATCGATGGCCTGCTCGACCTCATCGCGATGGTCCATCGAATGCATGTTCGAATGCTACCGCGCCCCACCGACAAGAAGCGCCATGCCGGATCCGCTGAAACGGAAGTGGCGCAAGTGGTTTGCCCCGGACATGCTGCCGACGTCGGCCACCCGACCGCCGACTACGCGACCGCCACGGTCTCGGCTTCGGCGACCTCGGTCGCGGCCCGCTCGCCGGAGCGAATCGCCCCATCGATCCACCCGCACATGATGGCCGAGCTTTCGGTACCGGCCCAATGGATCCGGCCGCAGGGCTCCCGCAAGGTATATCCGAATTCGGTCAACACACCGGTGGGGGCGTGGCCGATCATGCCGCCGCCGGAATAGCGGTCCACCGTCCAGTTTTGTTCGTGAAATTCCAACGGCGCCTTGGCTTTACTGCCGAACCGGTCGACGAGTTCGCCGATGATCACCGCTTTGCGCTCGGCCTCGTCGAGTTGGGTCAGCCGACGCGCCGCGGGCCCTTCGGTGATGACGCACATGATTCCCGGGTCCGCGGTGTCCGTGCAGGCGTCGATCGTCAGCGTGGCCGGCGATCCCGGTGCGGCTGACTGGCCGGAGAGTCCGTCGGCGCGCCAGAACGGCTCGTCATAAATGAGCGAGGTCTTGATGACCGCGCCGCTGGGCATGCGCTGGTGCAGAAATGCGCGATCCACCGGAAGCATTGGCTCATAGAGGATTGAAGTCGCGATCGCCAGCGGGATCGCGACAATGACGCGGCGCGCCCGCACCGTCAGATCGGCCGCGCTGACCGTCACGCCGTCGGCATCCTGAGCGATCTGCCGGACGGGCTGCGAAAGGTGCAGCGCGTCGCCCAATGCCGCCACCATCGGGCGGTGCAAGGCACCCATCCCGCCGACAGGACGGGCATCCTGGGAGCCGCCCTTACCTGAAATCGCGAAAGTCAGTCCGCCGGCAGACGCCGTCTGCAGCAGCCCCCACAGCAACGACGTCTCCGACCCCGCCGAGGTGTAGAGGCCGGCGAAGGCCATGTCCAGCATCTCGGCGGCCTCTTTGGACATGGACTTCTTGCGGATCCATTCCCCGATGCTGATTCGGTCCCACTCCTGGGCCTTCCGCGCCTCCCACGGGGCTTCGCGCGGAATCTCTTTGGCCATCTTCTCGATGGCGGCCAAACCGAGGCCGAGGTTGGCGACCGCCCACGGGCTGACTGTCCAGGGGATGGTGCCGCCGTAGCGGTGTTTCTTGCCGCCGACGATCATCATCGCGTCGCCGTCGTTGTGCTGCTTGTACTCCGGCACACCGAACTCGTTCATCAGCGCATAGATCCGGTCCTGGCCCGGACCGATCCACGCGCCGCCGCGATCGATCCAGGTACCGTCCGCCCGGGTCTCGGTGAAAGTGCGACCACCAACGCGATCACGCGCCTCCAGCAAGGCCACCGAATGGCCCGCCTGGTTGAGCCGCAGCGCGGCAGTCAAACCCGCGAATCCCGCTCCGACCACGCAATAGTCGACCTCAGACACGCCTGGCTCCTCAACCTCGCTTACCCCAGCAGCAAAGTACACCGGTCGGGTGCCAACGGTGGCCGGTTAACGCAGATTTCCACGCGAGTTCGCGCGCCCCGGATGCACGACGGTGTTCGAGCAGGCGCCATGATGGTTCAAACGGGTTGGCGCACAAGTTAATCAAATAATGACCGCTACGAAGGGCCGCCGTACTGCCATACCAGGGTGTGCGGGCCGGTCATCGTCGGGTTGCACCACATCAGCCTGTCGTTGGCGTCCCGCGTGGTCGCGTGCAACACCATGCATTCATCGCCGGGCGCGGGCGGGTCGGCGCGGGCGACACCGCTCGCTCCGGCGGGCGCGAGAGCGAAGACGGTGACAACTCCCGCCAGTGCAAGGGACCGAAGCCTGCTCATGATGGAAATCCCCCTCAGCACACGCCGACCCGAATTCAACGGTATCGGCGGGAAAGCCGTAAGCAAAGGGTTCTTTGACCACGGTTGCAGTACGCGAGCCTAGAACGGGTTCTAGTCTGTCAAACCATGGGATTTCTGAAGCCCGAGCTGCCGCAGCTCGACATGGCGGAATGGAACAAGGGCACCCGCAGCGACAAGATCCGGCCGATGGCCAAGCACTGGGCCGAGGTGGGTTTCGGCACACCGGTCGCCCTGCATCTGTTCTATGTCGTCAAGATCTTGCTCTACATCCTTGGCGCGTGGCTGTTCGCGTCGGCCACCAGAGGCCTCGGCGGATTCACGCACGTCGCGTCCTGGTGGTCCGAGCCGATCGTGTTCGAGAAGGTCGTGCTCTACACGATGCTCTTCGAGGTGATCGGGCTGGGCTGCGGCTTCGGGCCGTTGAACAACCGGTTCTTTCCGCCGATGGGCTCGATCCTGTACTGGATGCGGTTCGGCACCATCCGGCTGCCACCCTGGCCGGATCGAGTCCCCCTCACCAAGGGCACCAAACGCAAGCCGGTCGATGTCGCGCTGTACGCGCTGTTTCTGCTGCTGACTTTTGCGGCGCTGTTCGCCGACGGCACCGGACCGATGCCGGAATTGGGCACCACGATCGGACTGCTGCCCGCATGGAAGATCGTGCTGATCCTGTTGGTTCTCGCGGTGGTCAGCCTGCGCGACAAGGTGATCTTCCTGGCCGCGCGGGGCGAGGTGTACGCGACCATGGCGGTGACGTTCTTGTTCGGTGCGCCCGACATGATCGTCGGGTCCAAGGTGGTGTTCCTGGTGATCTGGATGGGTGCCGCGACATCCAAGCTGAACAAACACTTTCCGTTCGTGATCTCCACGATGATGTCGAATAACCCGCTGGTGCGGCCCCGCTGGCTGAAACGGCGCTTCTTCGAGAACTTCCCGGATGATCTGCGGCCCGGCCGGCTCTCACGGTGGGTGGCGCACCTGAGCACCGCCATCGAGATGTTGGTGCCGCTACCGCTCTTCTTCTGCCACGGCGGCTGGCCCGTCACGGTGGCCGCCATCGTGATGGTCTGTTTCCACTTGGGTATCCTCGTCTCGATTCCGATGGGTGTGCCGCTGGAGTGGAACGTCTTCATGATCTTCGGGGTGTTGTCGTTGTTCGTCGCCCACACCCACGTCGGGCTGAGCGACCTTCGGCACCCGGTGGTGGTGGCAGTCCTGTTCGTCGTCATCGCGGGAATCGTCTTGTTGGGCAACATGTTCCCGCGCAAAATCTCATTCCTCCCAGGTATGCGGTATTACGCCGGCAACTGGGACACCACACTGTGGTGCATCAAACCCTCGGCCAGCGACAAGATCGACAGGGGCATCGTGGCGATCGCCAGCATGCCGCAGGCCCAGCTGGAGCGGTTCTACGGCAGTCCGGAGGCAGCGCAGATCCCGATCTACATGGGATATGCCTTCCGCGGCTTCAACACTCACGGCCGGGCGCTGTTCACGCTGGCGCACCGCGCCATGGCGGGCCAGAACGAAGACGACTACGTCATCACCGATGGCGAGCGGATCTGCAGCACCGCCATCGGATGGAACTTCGGCGACGGTCACATGCACAACGAGCAACTCATCGCCGCCCTGCAAGAGCGCTGCCACTTCCAGCCGGGCGAGGTCCGCGTGGTTCTGCTTGACGCGCAACCGATTCACAAGCAGACGCAGGCCTACCGGTTGGTCGACGCTGCTACCGGTGAATTCGAGCGCGGCATCGTCCGGGTCGCCGACATGGTCGTCCGCCAACCATGGGCCGACGACGTTCCCATCGAGGTGCTGTCGGATGTGACGACAGAGTGACGCCGAAGGCCGAGCGCCACACTAGCGTGACGCTCGGCCTTGGCTTAGCCGGTTAGACGCCGGCCCGGACCCGCTGGGCAGCGGCGACCATGTTCTTCAGCGACGCCTTCACCTCGTCGGAGTTGCGGGTCTTCAATCCGCAGTCGGGATTTACCCATAGCCGCTCGGCGGGCACCGCGCGCAGCGCCGCCTGCAGCGACTCGGCCATCTCACCCGTACTCGGAACCCGCGGCGAGTGAATGTCGTAGACGCCCGGGCCCACGCTGTTAGAGAACCCGATCGAGTTCAAGTCATCCAGCACTTCCATGTGTGACCGTGCCGCCTCGATGGACGTCACATCGGCGTCCAGGTCGGCGATCGCGCCGATCACATCACCGAATTCCGAGTAGCACAGGTGGGTGTGGATCTGAGTGGAGTCCGCAACGCCGGAGGTGGCTAACCGGAAAGACCCTACCGCCCAACGCAAGTAGTCGTCCTGGTCGGCGCGACGCAGCGGCAGCAGCTCCCGCAGTGCCGGCTCGTCCACCTGGATCACCGCGATACCGGCAGACTGCAAATCCACGGTCTCGTCACGAATGGCCAGCGCCACCTGGTTGGCGGTGTCGGCCAGCGGCTGGTCGTCCCGGACGAACGACCACGCCAGGATCGTCACCGGACCGGTCAGCATGCCCTTCACCGGCTTGTCGGTCAGGGACTGCGCATACTTCGCCCACTCCACCGTCATCGGGTGCTGGCGGATCACGTCGCCGAAAAGGACCGGCGGGCGCACGCACCGGCTGCCGTAGGACTGCACCCAGCCGTTCTTCGTGGCGAAGAAGCCGTCCAGTTGCTCGGCGAAGTACTGCACCATGTCGTTGCGCTCCGGTTCGCCGTGCACCAGCACGTCGATCCCGAGGCTTTCCTGCAACTTGATGACGTCGGCGATCTCCTGCTTCATCCGCCGCTGATACTCGGCCTCGTCGATCTCACCGGAGACCAATGCGGCACGGGCCTTGCGAATCTCTACGGTCTGCGGGAACGACCCGATCGTGGTGGTCGGCAGCGGCGGCAAATGCAGCCGCTCATCCTGGCTGGCGCGGCGCTGAGCCGCATCACCGCGGTGCGTTCCGGACGCGACGATCTCGGCGATCCGGCTGCGGACCTGGTCGTTGTGCAGCCGCGGGTCGCTCTTGCGCGAGGCGACGGCGGCGTTGGAGGCCTCGATGGCCTCGGCGGCCGCCTCGCGGCCCTCGTGCAGCGCCTTCGATAGCGTCACCACCTCGGCGACCTTCTCCTGTCCGAACGCCAGCCAACTGCGCAGCGCATCGTCCAGGCCGGTCTCCGGCTCCAGCGAGTACGGCACGTGCAGCGTGGAGCAGGACGTCGAGACCGCCACATTGGCGGCCGAACCCTTCAGCGTCTCCAGCTTGCCCAGCGCGGCCTCCAAGTCGGTGCGCCAGATATTGCGACCGTCGACCACGCCGGCCACCAGCGTCTTGTCGGCCAGCTCGGGTACAGCGGCGATAGCGGTGTCGGCGCCGTAGACCAGGTCGACGCCGATCGCTTCGACCGGTGTGCGAGCCAACGCGCCCAACGAATCTCCCGGGTCGCCGAAGTAGGTGGCCACGTAGATCGCGGGACGACGGTTGCTCACTTTGCCCAGTGCGTTGTAGACCGCCTCGGCCAGTGCCGGTGCGTCGGGCGAAATGTCGGTCACCAGCGCCGGCTCGTCGATCTGCACCCACTGCGCGCCGTTATCGGCCAGCAGCGACAGCAGCTCGGAGTAAATCGGCACCAACTCCTGCAGCCGTTCGATCGGCGCACCGCCACCATTGACGGCCTTACTCAACAGCAGAAAGGTGATCGGCCCGATGATGACCGGGCGGGCCGGAATACCTTGTTCGAGAGCTTCTTTCAGCTCCGAGAGCACCTTGTCCGGGTTCAGCGCGAACTTGGTCGCGGGCTCGATCTCAGGAACGATGTAGTGGTAGTTGGTGTCGAACCACTTGGTCATTTCCAGCGGCGCGACGTCTTCGTTGCCCCGCGCCGCGGCGAAGTAACGGTCCAGGTCATCGGAAACCTGCGCGGCCCTGGTTGGCAGCGCGCCCAGCATGACCGCGGTGTCGAGCACTTGGTCGTAGTAGGAGAACGTGTTCACCGGCACCGAGTCCAGGCCGGCGTCGGCGAGGCTCTTCCACGTGTCGCGACGCAAGGTGGCAGCGACGGTCTCCAGGTCGGCACGGCTGGTGCGTCCGGCCCAGTAGCCCTCGGTGGCGCGCTTGAGTTCGCGCTTCGGGCCGATGCGCGGCGAGCCGACAACGGTTGCAGTAAATGCTTGAGCGGTCACGATATTCGTCCTTCAATCGGCGTGGTGGTCACCGCCGGCGGACGTGCAGCCGATCCGTCAGCGGTGCGTACCCAAGTACTAACCGCAACGGCTGCAGCCTAACGCCCATTCCACGAGGCGATGAGCCGCCGGACGCGGTCGCGTCCGGCACAGCTGGCAGGTCTCCGGACTCGCAGGCGTGCACTCCGATGGTGCTCCTAATGGCCGTCGCTTCCCAGTCTTGCGACCAGTGCTTGCCAAAAACTCTGACGGCGGTCGTTCCTGCATACCGTTGCGGGACAGTCCCAGATTCTCACCGGGTTCCCTCTTACGAAGCCTGACTAACATCCTGCTTCGCGCGATGCCGGCGCCACATGCTGCGGCACGGCAAACCAGCTGCGTAGCGCAGCTTACTCCGCTGGTGGCGGGGTCACTCAGCCAGATAGGACTCGAACAGATCGGCGTAGGTATCCGGCGTCATCGCGACACTGGCGTGCCCCGGCATTCGCTGCACCACCCTCGGTCGAGTCGACGGCCCGCGCCGAATTCGGTTACCTTTCAACGAGTCTGCCGACCACCCAGCTCCTCGGCGGCGATTGCAATGATTTCGTCCCCGGTCCCCACGGCTACGAAGTGTCCGGCACCGGCGACCGGATGCCACGCGGCACCGGGCATTGCGTCGGCCACCGCCTTGTTGATGGGATCGGGGACAAGCCGGTCATCGAGCCCCTGCCACATGTGGACTCGCCGTGCGATGGTTGACACGTCAAAAGCCCAGCTCCGATAAAGGAGTTCAGCGTCGTGCACCAATCCGCAGGAACCGTGAGCGAAGCATTCGGCGCACGATTGGCTGAAGGCGGCTTCGATCTCCGGGCGAACCAGTATCCGCCGGTCGTACTCGTTGACAGACTTCCGAATTTGTTTGACGAATGACCCGCGGAAGTGTTTGGCAGTTATGCCCAGGATGGCGTACATCATGCTGAAGGCGGGTTTCAGGCGCAGTGCAAGGGAACCGCCTAGCGCGTCGATCTTGGAGAGATGACTAGCTGCCCAGTTGTCCCCGAATGCTCCGTAGCTTCCACCCGCGATGCTGCTCACGTGGCGCAGCCGAACGGGATCAATGTAGGCGGCCGCGGCGAGCGCCCACGGGCCACCTTCCGACCAGCCTGTGACGCCGAATTCGCGGTATCCCAGCGCGTCCGCGACCGTCGTCAGGTCGTCGGCCCAGCCAGAATAAGACCGTGCCTTCTGGTGGCTGGACCGTCCCATACCAGGTCGATCCACACAGACAAGTCGGAGTCGATTCTTCGAGGCCGAATCAGCGAAGAGGCGTGCCTCCAGTCGGCTACTCGGTCCACCGTGATTATGGATGACGAGCGGCCCATCGGGGTCTCCGACTTCGAGATATGCGAGACGTCGGCCGTCTCGCGTTGCCACCTGGTCGACGACGTCGTTCGCCATGCACTGCACGCTATCGGCCGAACAGGCGTCCGAGCCTGTACACCGGTATTCGTTTCATGGTTTCGCAACGCGTCGTTCAGGAACTCGGTTTAGCAGCCGCGGGGACGGGACGACGGGATACGAGCTGCGGGGGAGGAGTTTAGTCAGTTCGCCAACGCTTCCGCGATGGGGATGTCGCCGTTGTTGAATTCGATGGTTCGCCGGATGGTCGAATCATCGGCCAGCGCGGCGGCCGCGACGAGCGCAACGTCAGCGCGGGATACCTCACCCTTGCCCTTCGCCAGCACGATTTTGCCGGTCGGCTGTTCCAGTGTGAGCCGGCCGGGGCCCAGCACCGTCCAGTCCAGGTCGCTGGCTCGCAGGTGGGTGTCGGCGGCGGCCTTGGCTTCGGCATATGGGAAGAACGGATCATCCTGCGGCACACCATGATCCGGTCCGGCGCCGAAATACGACACCATCACAAAGCGTTTGAGGCCTGCCTGCGCGGCAGCGTCGATCACCCGGATCGCCGCATCGCGGTCGACGGCATAGGTGCGCTCCGGGTTGCCACCCCCCGCACCGGCCGAGAAGACGACGGCGTCGTGCCCGGCCACCAGCCCAGCCAGTGCGTCGGTGTCCAGCTGCTCGATGTCGGCCACCACCGCCTTGGCGCCGGTGGCCGCGACGTCGTCGGAGTGGTCCGGATTGCGGAAGACTGAGCTCACCTCGTCGCCGCGCTCGGTCAGGATGCGGGCCAGGTGCAACGCGACCTTGCCGTGGCCGCCGATGACGATGACTTTTGCCATGCCTCCGACCGTAGCGCGGCTGATCCCAATCGCCGTTAGAGCTTTACCTTGCCCATGATGATGTCGATGATCGGCTTGCCCGGCGCGTAGGCGCCGGTCATCGAGGCCATGGTGTGGCCCGAGTCCACCAGCATGGTGATCCCGCTGACGCCGCAGGCCGCCTCGCTGTTGAGGAAGGCCATCACGTCACCCATCTGCTCGGGCGTGTGCACCTTCGAGCCCGTCTCGTCGCGGTAGTCCTGGGCGAAGGACAGCCACAGATCGGCGTTGGCCTGGGCCAGCGGGGTGTCGGTCGGGCCGGGACAGATCGCGTTGATACGAATGCCCTTCTTGGCCAGCGGGTAGCCCTGGGTCGCCACGTAGGTGTTGATCACCTTCTTGCTGGTGCCGTAGTGGTTGATCCCTTCGGATTCGTGCGCCTGGCACCATGCCTCGGCCGCCGCGAAGTCCGGCGTGGCCAGAAATTCCAGCATCAGGTCCAGGTCGTTCTCCCAGCCCATGCCGGCGACCGAGGAGATGAAGCAGATGGCCGAGCCGTTGGGCAGTTGGTCCTTTTCCAGCAGGCGGTCGATCAGGTGGCGGTGGCCGATGAAGTTGATCTTCATCAGATCGATCGTTCCGTCCGCCACGCCGGCGGCGGAGAACACCGCGTGGATCGGACCATCCAGCTGCTCGACGGCGGAATCGATGGACGCGGGATCACGCAGGTCCACCTGGATGGACTGAGCGACCTTGTAGTCCACCGGCGCGTAGTCCATCACGATGACTTCGGCGCCAAGCTCGGCCGCCGACTTGGCCGCCGCGGCGCCCATGCCAGTCGCGCCACCGACAACGAGAGCGCGCTTGCCGTCGTAGCGCAACCGATCGACAATGGTCATGGAAATCCCCTTCTCGGATAATGCCAACGCGGTTCTAACCGCTCAACTGTATGGGTAACAGTTATTTGGTTCAATAGCGGGGCGGTTAATTGAGGTTTACTTGCCGCGGACCGCGACGCCCCGCAGCACGGTGTCGCGAGCGTGCACCAACCCCGCCCGGGTGCCCACGTCTTGAAGGATGTTCTCCGGAATCCACTGCAAGCCGACGACACAGCGCGACAACATCGCGGTGGATGGTGCGTCGACACTTATTTCTCCCGACCGGATCCCTTCGGTGAGAAGCGTTTTCATCTGCCGCAGCCGGGTGGCGTACAGCCATCCCGGGTTGGGTGTGTCCGGGGGTGACTGGCGCATCCAGGCCAGCTGAATCCTGAACTCGTCGGAGAATCGATCGAGCGCGTTGACGTTGACCCAGCTCAGGGCGTCCAGCTTCTCGATCGGCGTGGCATCCGAGCGCAGCACGTTGACCCAGCCCGCCTCCACCTTCCTGCCGAAGGATTCCATGATCGATGCCAACAGCTCGTCCTTTGACCCGATCACCCGATACACGGTTCCGGTACCGAGGCCTGCGGCCGACGCGATGTCCCTGATGGTGGTGACTTCATAACCTCTGCGGCCGAATTCCGTTCGTGCCACCGAACGCACCAGTGCCGCCTTGTCGCGGGGGTCCGCCTCGCTGTCGTCGGACCACGTTGCGATGACGTCCTCGGCTGCGGCGAAGGCCTTCGACCGGTCCAGCGCCGAGTCGGTTGGAGGACGAGTTGCCAAGCCTTGCAGAATGATTCGGCACAGCAGCCCGGCCACCTGGTCGGTGGCGGATTTATGACGCATGACATCAAGGCCGACCTGCAGCATGGTCTGACAGATCCGGTCGGCCAAAGTGGGAAGGTCGATGTCGGGTTTGATGTAGCCGCTCCACCGGCCGGCGCGCAACGTCTGCAGCATCGCCTCCTGGATCGCCACGGGCCGCTGCTGCGTCAGCTTGATCAGCTCCGGATCCGTGCTCGGACCCTCATAGAACGACATCTGCAACGCGGCGCGATGTTCGACGGCACAGTTGGCGATCGCCGACCCGAGTTCGATGATCTGCTCGGCAACCGGGCGGGCGTCGGGTTCGTCCAAATTCGCCTGGGCGGCCCGCCCGATGCGCTCCAGATCGTCCTGATAGCGGCGGATCAGTTCGACGAGGATCGCCTCTTTGGATTCGAAATGGTGATACAGGCTGCCGGGAAGAATGCCTGCGGCATCGGCGATTTCCTGCAACGAGGTCCGCAGTCCCGACGATGCGATCAACGACGCGGCGGTGGCCAGGATCTCGGCGCGCCGCGTTGGAGAATCAGCTGTGCCGCGGGCGCGCAATGAGTCGGCTCTCGGCATGATTAGCGGTGTGCGAATCCGGACGACTGCGGGTTGGCGAACATACCCATTCGTCCTCTCAATACCGAACCAAATCTTTGTTAGAGGTTATCAGACTGTGCGGGATGAATGCGCTGCACAAAGCGGTGAAAACCCATTCTAGAGCGGCGGGCCATCCCAGCGATTGCACGCAACGACTTCCTCGAGCGGCCGCCGGGACGCCGGGGAGAACGTGTGGCCCGCACGCAGGCGGCCGACGGGCAGCAGACAACCCTGAACATAGGTTGGCGGAATGCCGAGCAGGTCGCCGATTTCTTTTTCGTGATGCAGATGCAGCGTCGTGATGCACGTCCCGTAGCCCCGGGTGTGCAACGCCAGCTGAAAATTCCACACCGGTGGAAAAATCGAGCCGTACAGCGTGGCCAGATGGAAGGACTCATCGCCCTCGATGCGAGGCAAATAGGGCTCATAACAAGGGATTACCAGCAGCGGCACCTTCGCCATGTGCTCGACCAGCCACTCCGTCGACGACATCACCCGGCTCTCGGGCGTTCCCGCCGGCATCAGGTCGGCAATCAGCTGTCCACCCACGCGCAGCAGGTAGGCCTGGCGATACAGTTCGGCGATCGCGGTGCGCAGCGCCGGATCGGAGATCACCAGCCAACGCCATGACTGGGCGTTCGATCCGTTGGCGGCCTGCAGCCCGATCCGCAGGCACTCGCGGATATCAGCGAGATCGACGGCCACGTTGAGGTCGAGCGACTTGCGCGCCGAGGGGGTCGCGGTGAGCAGGTACTCGATCTCCGTCATTGATTGCCTCTCTTGGCAAGGCGCGCACCGAGTTCGGTGAGGTACTCATCGGGGCTGCCGAGGAACGCACTCCAGCTCAGCAGGCGTTTGAGGTAGAGATGCGCATCGTGCTCCCAGGTGTAGCCGATCCCGCCGAACACCTGGATGGCGGTGTCGGCCACAGTGGCCAGCCGCCCGGCGAACGCCTTGGCCCGCAGCGCGGCAAGATGGCGCTCATCACCGGATTGGCCGTCGCCGCCGGGGAACGCGTCGCTGGCCCAGGATGCGTGGATCACGCCGCTGCGAGCCAGTTCGACGGTCTCGAACATGTCCACACACAGGTGCTGGATCGCCTGGAAGGAGCCGATCGGCTGGCCGAATTGCGTTCTGCTCTTTGCGTATTCGATGGCGAGGTGCATGACGGCGCGCGCTGCGCCGAGCGCGTCGGCCGCCGCGGCGATCAGCACGTCGTCGATCACCGCTGCAACGTCATCCGGAGCAGCCACCGCCAGCCGATGCCCGGGCGCTGCATCGAACGTGACACGGAATTGCTTGCGGGTCGGATCGATGCCGTGCTCGGACGTGATCGACGCCCCGGACGAGTCGGCCCGCACTACGTAGAGCCCGGCGGCCGGTCCATCGTCGGCGACTGCGAGTAGCACGTCGGCGGCGCCGGCGTCGGGCACCGCGGTAACCTCACCGCGCAACACCATTTCGTCCCCGTGCCGGCTCGCGGCAACGCCGTCGTCCGCTGACCCCAGGAAGCAGGCGGCGGCCACCGTGGTGCCGTCCGCGATGCCACGCAACAACTCCGGTGCGACGTCGTTGGCCCGGAGCCGGGTCAGGGCGCGGGGGGCTGCCACCGCGGTCGACAACCACGGTCCCGGATGCAGCGCGGCGCCTAGCTCTTCGGCAACGATGGCGGCCTCGACCATGGTCATGCCGGCGCCGCCGCAGTCCTCGGGCACCAGCAGGCCGGTGGTGCCGAGATCGGCGAGACCGCGCCACACCGTCTGATCCGTTCCGGTGGGATCGTCGAGCAACCCCCGCACATGTGGCGAGATCGGCGCCTTTTCGGCCAGGAAGCGCCGTGTGGTGTCGCGCAGGGCCACCTGCTCATCGTTGAGTTCGAGGTTCATTTGCGCGGCAACCCCAATACCCGCTGCGCGGTGATGTTCTTGTTGATCTGCGTGGTGCCGCCCGCGATGGTCAGTGACCGCGACGTCAGACGGTAGTTCGCCCATGGCGCGCCGGATCCACGGGTGCCCAGCACGTCAAAGGCCAGTGTGGCCAAGTCCTGCCCGATTTCACCCCACACCGTCTTGGCGAGGCTGGCCGACCCCAGCGCATCACCGCCGTGCAATGACGCCGAGATCGACCTTTGACACAGGACCTCGAGATACTTGATGCGGACCGCGATTTCGCCGAGTCGCCGCAGCGTCACCGCATCCTGTAGCGCGCCGGTGCCGGCCGCCGCGAGATCGTTGACCAACTCTTCGAGCCGGACCTGCATCTCCGCGTACAGTCTGGCGGCCCCGGCTCGTTCATGGCTGAGCGTGGTGGTGGCCACCTGCCAGCCCGCATTGAGCGGTCCGAGCAATGCGTCCGCCGGCACCCGGACGTCGTGAAAGAACACCTCGGCGAAGTCGGCGTCACCGTTGAGCGTCACCAGTGGGCGGACCTCGATGCCCGGCAGCGTCATGTCGACTATCAGGCAGGAGATGCCCTTGTGCTTGGGTGCCTCGGGATCGGTGCGCACGTAGAGCTGACACCAGTCGGCCCGATGCCCCAGTGAGGTCCAGATCTTCTGGCCGTTGACCACGAAGTCGTCACCATCTCGCACGGCGCGGGTGCGCAGCGCCGCGAGGTCGGACCCGGCTTCGGGTTCCGACATCCCTTGGCACCAGATGTCGTCGGCGCGCATCATCCGGGGGAGCAGCGTGAGCTTCTGGGACTCGGTGCCGTACTGCATGATGGCCGGTGCGATGTTGTTCAACCCAATTACGTTGAGCGGCATGGGAGCTCGAGCACGCGTGGTCTCTTCGGTGTAGACCAGTTGCTCGAGCACCGTCGCGCCCCGCCCGCCGTACTCGGGGGGCCAGGACACCGCGGCCCAGCCCGCGTCGGCCATGGTCGCGTTCCACGCCCGCAGCATCTCGAAAGCGGCGTCGTCGCGGCCGGTGGGCCGGCGGGCCGCCACCAGCTCGTCGGTCAGGTTATCCGACAGCCAGTCACGCAGTTCGGTGCGGAATTCTTCGACTTCCGCCGGGTATGAAAAGTCCACGTTCCTCTGTCTTCAGCGCGTCAAAAGCCTTTGAACTGTGACCAAGCCGGACTCTACGGTTGAGCAGATATTTGGTCAATGACGTTGGCGGCCATGCGCGACGCCGCAAGTGGCCGATCGTATGAGGCATCGGTGGTCTGCTAATTGGTCCACGATCAGCTCCCGTTGCGTTGGGGTTCGGGAAATGCGACCTCGGCGTTGTCCGGCATCGGGCTGACACCGCGTCGCGCACAGACTTCCAGTACCTCATCGACGATCGATGCCGGCACGATGAACTTCTCCGTCGATGAGATCTGTTCGAGATGGGCCTCGATGTCTTCGGCCGTGGGCGGGCTCGCGACGTCGGCGAGCCAGCCCTCGGCCAGCCCGACGAACACCCGCGCATAGCGGCCGGCGGCCGCGGAGTAGTTGCGATGGGTGAACGTGCAGGCGGTGCTGGCGAGAAATGTCACCAGCGGCACGACGAGTTCGGGCCTGATGGCTTGCATGAAGCCGGACTCGGCGAGGAACTTCTCGTCGCCGACGGTCTCGCTGACCATGCGTGAGAAGCCGGTCGGCATAACGGAATTGGCGAGTATCCCGTGCGATCCGCCTTCGATGGCGATGACGTTCGTCAATCCGACCAGCCCGGCCTTGGCCGCCGCATAGTGCGCTTCCATCGGCTGACCGAAGATTCCCGCCGAGGACGAGATGAACACGAATCGTCCGCCGCCGTTGTTCTTCATCACCCGGTATGCGGGCTGCGACAGATGAAAGCCGCCGTCGAGATGTACGCGCAGCATCCGCGTCCAGTCGTCGTGCGAGAGGTCTTCGAAGGGCACGCTGCCGAAAATGCCGGCATTGCTGATCACCGCGTCCAGCCGCCCGAACGCGTGCACGGCGGCGTCGACGATCGCCTGGCCGCCGGCGGGATTGTCGACCGAGTCGTATGAAGCGATCGCGATACCACCGGCCTTCTTGATCTCGTCGACCACTTCATCGGCCACAGCGGAGTCCGAACCGTCACCGCGCATCGAGCCACCGAGGTCGTTGACCACCACCGCCGCCCCGCGGCGGGCCAAGTCCAGCGCGTAGAGCCGGCCGAGTCCCCGACCGGCCCCGGTGACCACCGCCACCTGGCCGGTGAAGTCAATCATCGTGTGCTCCTGATTCATTGACTGCTGTTCAGCCGGACTCTACGGTGGAACAGATATTTGGTCAACAATCCGGAGGTTGAGCGTGGGGGACGACGCCCGTGCCGACCATTACCAGGCCCTGGGCATGCTTGCCTCAGCCCTCGCGGGCCGAGCGGTCGCGGTCGCCGGCCTGCCACCGGGCGAACCCGCCTGGACGGACGGCCAGACGATTCACCTGGATGCCACCGCTGCCCCGCAACTCGAGGCGCTGAAAGCCTTAGCCGTGCAGGCCTCGATGATCGCGGCCGGCAGCCTGGATCCCGATGTCGTGGGTCGCCTGGTTCGGCACCGCAAGCTGGCCAAGCGCTATCTGGCGGTCGAAGGCCACCGCGCGCTGGTTGCGAATGCGCCTTTGCTACCAAAGGTTTTGGCGTCGCTGGGCGACCGTGACATCGCGGATCGCAGCGATTCACCCATCGCGTCGCTGGACATCGCCGCCTCACGGGTGGCGCTGGATGACCCGGCGCCCGAGTTCGGCGTGATCCGTGCGGCAAAGGTAATTGCCGCCTGCGCCACGGTGACCGAACGAAACGACGAGGCGAAACCCGGGCACGTCCCGCGGCGTAGTGGCGCACAGGAACTCGAAGAACTCGACGACGGTGAGGTCGACGAGTCCGACGATCCGGACTTGTTCACCAGCCCGGTCGGCGGTGGCGGATTCATCGGCAAGTGGTTGAAGAAGATGCTGTCCTCGGCGCGGAAGACCGGAAGCGGCGGCGGCCCACCGGGCGCCGATAACCCGACCCACCGCACCAACTCCGGCAAGCGCGGTGCATACGCCGTCGCGTCGCTGGCCTCGACTTCCGGCGACGACGACGGCGACGCCGATCACGACGGCCAAAACGCCGCGGACGGTGTGCGGTATCCCGAATGGGACGTCGCCCGCAAGAGCTACCGGCCCGAGTGGTGCACCGTGCGCGAAGTCGAGCCGCAGATCAAAGCGTCGGCCACTCAAGCGATCGACGACGCCATCGGCGTGCGGCGGCCGCTGTCCCGGCTCGGCATGGGGCTGCACCGCCGGCACCGGCAGGCGCAGGGCGACGACATCGACATCGACGCGGCGGTGGAGGCCCGGGTCGAAGTGCGGGCCGGATCGGTGCCCGATGAGGCGGTGTACCTGGACAGCCTGCGGCGCCGGCGCGACCTGTCGGTGCTGCTCCTGCTCGACGTGTCCGGCTCGGCGGGCGAACCCGGAACGGTCGGGCGGACGGTGCACGAACAACAGCGCGCGGCGGTCTCCAACCTGACCGTGGCGCTGCACGACCTGGGTGATCGGGTGGCGTTGTACGCCTATTACTCGCAGGGCCGGCGCGCGGTGAGCATGGTTCCGGTGAAGCGGTTCGACGACCACCTCAATGCCCAGGTGATCAGGCGGCTCAACAGCCTGGAACCCGGCGCGTACTCACGCCTTGGCGCGGCGATCCGGCACGGTTCGGCGATTTTGGAGGCGCGTGGCGGTACGTCACGGCGGCTGTTGGTGCTGCTGTCCGACGGACTCGCCTACGACCACGGGTATGAGCGGGCTTACGGTGCCGCGGACGCGCGACGCGCGCTGACCGAAGCCCGCCGCCGGGGGACGGGCTGTGTCTGCCTGACGATCGGCGCGGGAACCGACGTGCAGTCGCTGCGCAGGGTGTTCGGCAGTACCGCACACGCGACCATCGCACGTCCCGATCAGCTTGCCGGTGTCATCGGACCGCTGTTCCGCTCCGCACTGCGCTCAGCGGAGGTTCGCCGCCGGGTGTCGGTGATGCCAAGTGCCAGAACGCAGTTGGCGAACGAGAAGTCCGCCGACGCCCGTCTGAGTACTTGAAACAAACATCTGTTCCGGCTAGGCTCCAATCGCCGGAGGCTGCAGAAAGGAAGCTATGGCCAACGAGTCCGGGCTTGCTTACGTCAACGGCGGTCCGTCCGGCGCGGACGGAAAGGGAGAAGTGCGGCCCTACTACCAAGCGGTCGGCAGCGAAGAGGCCGTTTTCAAGGCGGCCTACCGCCAGGGCTTGTCGCTGGTCCTGAAAGGCCCGACGGGGTGCGGAAAGACCCGATTCGTCGAGGCGATGGCCTATGACCTGGGCCGGCCGCTGATCACCGTGGCCTGCCATGACGACCTCACCACCGCCGACCTGGTCGGCCGGTACCTGCTGCAGGGTGACGAGACCGTGTGGGTGGATGGCCCACTGACCCGGGCGGTGCGTGAGGGTGCGATCTGCTACCTCGACGAGGTGGTGGAAGCCCGGCAGGACACCACCGTGGTGCTGCATCCGCTCGCCGACTATCGACGACAACTGCCCATCGAGCGACTGGGCATCACGCTGGACGCCGCCCCCGGTTTCGGCTTGGTGGTGTCTTACAACCCCGGTTATCAGAGCGTGCTGAAGGATCTCAAGGATTCGACACGCCAACGGATGGTGGCCATCGAATTCGATTTCCCCGCAGCCGATATCGAAGAGGGGATCGTTGCGCACGAAGCGGGCGTGGACCGAGCCACCGCGGCAGAGTTGGTCCGATTCGGACAGGCCATCCGCCGGCTGGAGACGGGCGGGCTGCGTGAGGTGGCTTCGACGCGGGTGCTGATTGCGGCGGGCAGGCTGATCGCCGAGGGCTTGGGCATGCGAGAGGCGGCCAGGGCCGCGATCGCGGGCCCACTGACCGACGACGTGGCGGTGGGCAAGGCGTTGAACGAAATGATCCAGATCTACCTCGGTTCGGACGGGTCTGACGGCTTCGAAGATTGACGCTGCATACCGCCCCCGCTAGGGTCTGAACAAATATTAGGTTTTGCCGATTCGGCGTGCGCCAAGTTGTCACCTAGGAGGTCGGATGTCCTACGAGAGCAGCGCCGAGCCGATCAAGGTCGGCTACTTGATGGACTTCACCCTGCCGCCCGGATTCCCCGAGGATCTGTTCGCCTCCTTCACCCAGACTTTCGACCTCATCTTCGAAGAGGCCGTCGCGCAGGGGCTGATGGACCGTCCGGTGCAGATGATCTATCGCGAGGTGGAGGGGCTGCCCAAGGGCTCGGTCAAGGCGGTGATCGACGCGTACGCCGAACTGGTCGACGAGGGCTGCCTGGTGGTCTTCGGGCCCAACATCACCGATAACTGCGTGCCGTTGCGAGAAGCGATCGAGGAACGGTTCAAGGTACCCGCGATCAGCGTGACCGGCACCGACGACTGGTTGGGCGAATGGACATTCGCCTTCCCCCAGGGATCGATGACCGATGAGCCGATCTTCCTGGCCGACCTCATCGCCAAACGTGGGCTCGCCGAAATCGGTGTCCTGGTCGAGCGGAGCCTCATCGGTGAGAGTTACCTGAAGAACCTGCGAAGTGCCTGCCGGCGCAAAGGCATTCGGATCGTCGCGGAAGTTGCCATCGCGCAAACGGCCCAGGACATCAACGAGGCGGTGCGCACGCTGCACGAAGCCAAGGCCGAGGCGATCGTGCACCTGGGCTTCGGCTTCGGAATCGTCTTCATCAACCCGGCGCTCGAGTCCCTCGGCTGGGATCCGCCCCGGTTCACCACCACCGCGTGGCAGAACGCCTGGGTCAACCCGATCATGTGGAACGCGTTCATGGGCTGGACCGGTGTCGACCAGTACGACGAGGCGAACAAAATCGGTCAGGACTTCCTGGACAGCTACGCGAAAAAGTACAACGGCAGTCGCCCAGAGTTCTGCGTGACTGTGGTGAACCGCGACGTCGCAGCGACACTTGTGCGCGCATTCACCGACGCCCATCCACTTAGCCCGCGCGGCGTCAAAGAGGCCCTGGAGCGGGTCAAGATGATGCCCGCCGCGTCGGGGGCGCCAGGCACGCGGGTGTCGTTCGGCAAGTGGACCCGCCGGGCCTGGATGGGCGCCGGCTATCTGGTGGCGCGGACCCTGGATGCCGACGGCGTCAACTCCCATCTGGTGGACCGCTTCGGAGAGGAAGGCTGACTCGATGACGGACTCGATTTCCCAAGAACAGCCCACACCGCCTGCCGCGCAAGAGAAACCGACCGCACCGCAGCGAAAGGGCAAGCGCGGTTGGGGCGGCTGGATCGCCGGTGCGGCCCTGGCGGCGTTCGCGCTCTTCTTCATCGCGAACTGCCGCGTCGCCCTCGACCCACGGGTGGCCAACCCGAATGTGCATGGCCGGCCGCGCCCGGTGAAGTTCACCTTCGGGCTGGATTACATCGGGTTCCTGGACTGGGCCACGGTCGGGGCGCTGATTTTGTTGTTGATCGTCTTCATCAGGGGCTGGCGCCGCAACCCCGGCAGCCCGGTGATGTTGATGTTCTTGTGTACCACCCTGATCGTGTGGCAGGACCCGATCATGAACTGGTCGCCGTTCGCGGTCTACAACCCCGATCTGGTGCACTGGCCGGAATCCTGGCCACTGGTGTCGTTGTCGCCGACGGTCGAGCCGTTCGTGGTCTTCGGTTACGTGATGTTCTACTTCGGCCCCTACTTCCCGGCGGTCTGGCTGCTGCGCAAACTGCAGGCGAAGTACGGGCCGACAAGCTATGTGTCGCGGCATCCCTTGGTCAGCCTGGGTCTGATCACGCTGGTGATCGGTTTCATCTTCGATGCCTTCCTGGAAAACATCCTGATCCACTGGGGCATGTACATCTACTCGCAGGTGATCCCCTGGGGTTCGGTGTTCACCGGCACCACATTCCAATTCCCGCTGATCTGGGAATCGTTCTCGGTGTGCTTCGTGATGGTGCCGGCCGCGATCCTCTGCTACCGCGACGACACCGGTAAGTCGGTCGCGGAAAAGCTTGCCGCGAAAGCGAAGTTGTTCCCGGCGCGTCCGGCGCTCGGCACATTCGTGGTGATGTTTGCCATCATCAACGTGTCTTACTTCGCTTACGGTGGATGGTTCTGGGTCATCAAGGTCAGTCATGCCACCACCTCGGTGGCCTGCCCGTGGCCCTATCCAGAGGCCAAAGTCTATGACCCGCAAGGGTATTACGAGAAGGCGGGCGCCCAGGGCCCCTATTCGGTCGGCATCTGGTCGACCTGGGCGAGCGGGGAACCGAACGGGCGACCGCACGTCGACCCGCCGCCGCCGGGGGAAGGCGCCTGTGCCACCGCGAGCAACAATGGCTGAGCCGCGCACCGTCGTCATCACCGGCGCATCCCGAGGACTGGGCTTCGCTTCGGCGGTGCGGCTGTATCGCGAAGGATGGCGGGTGGTCGCCGCGATGCGGACACCCGATCGCGGGATTCCGTTGCTGCGCCAGGCAACCGGAGCCACTGACCAGGACGACCGACTGATCGGCGTGCAGCTCGACCTCTTGGACTCCGCGTCGATCTCCGCAGCCGCCAAGGCAATTGAGGAAGCCGTCGGCGCGCCCTTCGCCCTGGTGCACAATGCCGGGATCTCCGCCGCCGGGATGGTCGAAGAAACCGATATGGCGCTGTGGCAGAAGATGTTCGCCACCAGCGTCTTCGGGCCGGTCGAACTCACCAAGGCCTTATTGCCGTCGATGCGCGCGGCCGGGCAGGGGCGCATCGTGCTGGTCGCGAGCACTGCCGGAGTCCGCGGCCAACCGGGCACCGCGCCTTACTCGGCGTCCAAGAGTGCCATGGAGCGCTGGGGCGAATCGATGGCGTGCGAGATCGCGCCCTTCGGTCTCGGTGTCACCATCTTGGTGTCGGGAACCTATGACACCGAAATCATCACCGACGCAGGCACTATCGATGATCGCAATTTCGGCGGCCCCTACGCCCGGCTGCACACCACCATGAACAGCCGTGGGCGCTTCGCGATGAAGATGGCCCGGCCGCCCGAGCGGTTCACCGACGGCCTGGTCAAGGCGCTGGCCGACGAGGCGCCCTTCCGGCGCCGCGGTGTGGGGCCGGATGCGTCCATGCTGCTGACGTTCAACCGCGTTCTGCCGGCTTCGGGCATGCACCACATGTCGCGGACCGTACTGGGCATACCCAGACAGGGGTCGATGCGGGACGGCGCGTGGCCGCTGACGACCGCCCAAAAGGCGATGGTCCTTGCCGCACGCGTTCTTCCGCAGCCGGTGCTGCAGCGCCTGACCGCGTTGGTAGCACGGCGCCAACAGGGGAGGGAAGGAAAATAATGGAACAACTTTTCGACGACCTACAGGATTTCGGCGCCTTCGACGACGCGATATCCGGTGACGTGCGTGACCCGTACACCGAATTGGCCCGGCTGCGCCATGAGGAACCGGTGCAGCGACTCGAGACGTCGGGAGCGCTTCCGCACGAGGAGGGGCTGCCGATGTTCATCGTGTATCGCCACGAGGACATCCAGCAGATGCTGCGCGACAACGAGACGTTCTCCTCGGCCGCCGTCATCGCCGCATTCGGACCCGTGCTCGGTGAAGGCGTGATGCTCGGCATGGACGAGCCGATCCACGGCCGACTGCGTTCGTTGGTATCGAAGGCGTTCTCGCAGAAGTCATTGGCGCGCTGGCAGGACGAGTTGGTCGGCCGGGTGGCCAACAGCCTGATCGACAAGTTCGCGCCCAATGGCAAGGCGGATCTGGTCAAGCAATTCACCTTCGACTACCCGAGCCAGATCATCGCGGGCTTGCTGGGCTTGCCGGAAAAGGATTACCCACAGTTCCAGCGGTGGTCGATTTCGCTGCTGAGTTGGCTGATGAACCCCGAACGCGGGCTTGCCGCCTCGGCCGCGCTGTGCGACTACTTCGCGCCGATACTCGAGGCGCGCCGGGCCGAACCGAAGGACGACCTGATCAGCGCCCTCGGTGCGGCCGAGATCGACGGGGAGAAGCTCGCGGACGAGGAGATCTTCTCGTTTCTTCGACTGCTGTTGCCCGCGGGCGTCGAGACGACCTACCGCGCACTCGGCAGCCTGCTGTTGGCGCTGTTGTCGGATCCGGCGCAGCTGGATGCCATCCGCGCGGATCGATCGTTGCTGCCCCAGGCGATCGAGGAGGGTGTGCGCTGGGAATCACCACTGTTGACCATCACCCGGGTGGCGACTCGCGACACCGAACTCGGAGGCGTGGCGATTCCTGCCGGGGCGACGGTGATGCCGATGCTCGGTTCGGCGAACCGGCAGGAGGATCGCTATCCCGATCCGAACACGTTCGACATCCACCGGGAGGCCCGGGCGCATCTGGGCTGGGGGCACGGCGTTCACGTCTGCCTCGGCATGCACCTGGCGCGGCTCGAGATGCGCACCGCGATCAACCTTTTGTTCGACCGGCTGCCCAATCTTCGGCTCGACCCGGACGGGGACGACCCGCATATCCGCGGGCAGGTCTTCCGATCACCGACGTCGGTACCGGTGCTGTTCGACCCCCAATAACCGGCCCGCGCCGCGCCCGCACTTGCCAATCGGCTAGTTTCCAGTAAGGCTCCCCGTAGGGTAACCAGCGCTGTGCGGGCGCCCCTCTAACGAGTCAGAAGAGAGTGACAGATATGACTGAGGCTGTAAAGGTCCGCTTCGAGTCGAAGATGATGATCGACGGCAAGCTCGTCGACGGGCAGGCCGGCGCCTTCACCAACATCAACCC
>NZ_LZKU01000196.1 GCF_001672975.1 Mycobacterium sp. 1465703.0 | reverse complement strand
GGGAGGTGGTCGCGGGTGTTGACGATTTCTCGGCTCTCCCGCTGGAGCATCGCCTATTACGAGAAGACGGCCAATGAGGCCAAACAGGCCGCGATGGACCGGGTGTCGGCCGGTGGCGGGCTCGGGGAGTACTACACCGAAGGTGACACCCGAGTCCCGACGTGGGTGGTGGCCGGGGATGCGGTCAAGGTTGCTGAACTCACCGGTTTGAGTGGGGAATGTGCCAGGAGGTGGGGTGTGGGGGATTTAAGGTTGAGGGAGGTTTGACGGTGTGAAGGCGATGGGTGTGGTCGGTGAGCTGGTGCGGCGGGGTTGAGTTGACGTCGGCGCGCGGCCGGTGCGCCGACGTCGCGGTTGGCTTGGCGCTCGATGAGCGGGCGGCTGGTCTGTACTCGGGGCCGGGGCTGGCGGCAAGGGTGTTGGCGACGCTGGACCGGCGCGGTGAGCAAAGCTTGAGAAAGGAGTTCGACGCGGTGAAGATCAAGGTGGGGTCGGCCATGATCGCGCTGTTGGTGGCGGTGATGTTGTGGCTGCTGGGTAGCCACACGGTGGACTGGTTGTTGTCGACGCTGCCGCACTGAAGTGCCGTCCCGACAGTTTGGCGCTGGGCAAGCGAGAATGGACGCGGCGCCATCGGCGGCGCTGGCAAAGGAGACTGTGGTGGAACGCGCGCTACTGGACTGCGTGACGCAATCAGGTGAGGTGCTGCCCGCCGAGATGGTGCGCTGGCTGGTCACCGAGGAGGCGCCGCGGTTGGCGGTGACCGATGTCGGATGGGCGCGCCCGGACGCGGCGGGCAACGCGCTGCGGTGGTGATCGCGGCGCGGCGCGGCCGCGGGTAACGGCTCAAGAACGAAAACAGGGCCCGGCCAATCCCCTGAGGGGTGGGGAGCTGGCCGGGCCCGTTGCGTGATGCCGGGATGGCTAATCGTAGAGGGCGTCGCGGAGTTGGTCGGCGGTGAGCAGATCCCAGCCGCTGCCGGCGCAGGCCCAGGCGGTCTCGCCGAGGACGACGACGTCGCCGACGCTGAGGCAGCGGTGGCCGGCCATCCGGTATTTGATGGCCCACGGCTGGTCGGGGTCGTCGATGTTGAGCTGCTCGAAAACCGTTTCGAGCGCGACGGTGGTCTGCTCGTCGCTGGGCCGGCCGGTGACGGTGAGGGTGAATGCGGCAGCGGCGTAGAGCTTTGCGGGCTCGAAGTGGCCAAACCCAAGGCCCTGCCGGCGGGCCTGGTTGAGGTACACGGTGGTGGCGAGTTCGTACATGGCGTTGCTCCGTTCGGTGTGCTGAGTGGTGCGCCGGTCGGCGCTGGGGTGCAGGCAAGCGGGTGAGGGTGGGCGGTCAACCCCGAAGAGTCCGCGCCGAACGGCGCAGGGTTTTCGGTCCGCGCTCGCCGGCGCGCAGCGCCCTGGCGGGCTGGCATTGGGCCGAAAAGGTCACTCGGCCCGCGCGGTTTGGGGTGGGCGTGGGTTGAGCGGTCGGGCCCCCGCCCGATTAGGCTGCGACGCCTGCTGACGGTGCAAAGGTGAGGGGCTACGGATTTGGTGGCCGCCGCCAGGCGGCCAGTCCGGTCGCGCCCGGCGCGCCGGCACGGTATGGGGCCGAAGAAAAAAGGGGGGCCCGGCCAACCCCGCGGTGGGGCAGGTGCTGGCCGGGCCCGGTCGGGCGGGTGGTTAGTCGCGCCCGGGGTGGGGTGCGCTGTCGATGATGACGCGCTGGATGTGGTCGGGCGCCAGCCCGGCGCGCAGCGCGGCCAGGAGCAGCATCGCGAGCCGGGGGGCTGGGACGTGAGCGGCTTCGGCTTCGTCGAGCGCGGTGTCGATCGCGATGCCGGCGCGGACGGTGTCGCCAAGCAGGCAGTAGGCGACGGCGGCGATGGTGAGCGCTTCGGCGCGGGGTTGTCCGCGCAGACGTCGGGCGATGTGGGTCCACAGTTCGGCCGCGGCCCGGGTGTGCTCGATGGCCGCCCAGATCATGGCGTCACGCACGGTGACGTCGGCGGTGATGATGTGCCCGGCCCGGGTGGGCAGCGTTCGGCTGATCGGATGCCCGTGGAGGGCGTCGGAGATCTCTTCGGCGGTGGTGATGACGAGCTCGCCTTGGTCGCCGAGCGGCACGGGAGGCGCGGGAGCAAGCGGGGCGAATTCGGCTTCGATATCGCTGCGGTCGCGGCTGACTCGCTCGCCGGCGAGGACGCGCTGGGCGGTGAACAGGGAGTCGGTGTAGGGGTAGGTGGGGCCGTGTTGGCCGCTGTCGGGGTCGTACCACTGCCCTTCGGCGGTGACGTCGTGGGTCATGATCCGGCGGATGACCGGAATGCCTGCGGTAGTGAGCGCGTGGCGCAGGGCATCGAGGAGAGCCAGGGCGTGGGGGTTGTGCTGGTCGTCGCAGACGGCGAGCAGGACCGCGCCGTGGTTGTCGGCTGAGCGCAGGTTGCAGGTGGCGGGGAGGTTGGCGGCTTGGGCGGTGGTGACGGTGATGTCAAAGCGGATGGCGCAACGGATCAATAGGCCGTCGGCGGAGTCGCGGCGCAGCATGTAGGCCACGATGCTGTTGGTGGGGGCGAAGCCGAGCAGGCCCGCGGCCGCGGCGACGATGTCGGCTGGGGTGCGCATGAGAGTGGTCATGGTGTTGTCTCCGTTTCGGGTTGGTGGTTGGCGCCGGTCGGCGTTGGGGTGTGGGGGACCGGCGGGGTGGCGGTGTCAACCCCGAAGAGCCCGGCGGATAGCAGGAGGCGGATTTGCGGCCGCGAGCGGCAGCGAGCTGGGTAGGGCCGCAAATGCCGCCGGTGGCGCACGGGCGTAGCGGGAGGCGCCCGTGAGGGCGGCGGGAGCGAAGAACGGGCGAGCCCGCCGGGCGTGGGTTGACAGCGACGGGGTCCCTGTCGGTCACACTTGGCCCCTGCTGACGGCTAAAGAAGGTGAGGGGCTACGGATTTGGTGGCCGTCGCCAGGCGGCCAGTCCGGGCGCGCCCGGCGCGCCGGCATCGTGTGGGCCCGAAGAAAAAGGGGGGGCCCGGCCAGCCCCGCGGTGGTGCAGGTGCCGGCCGGGCCCCGAAGGGGATTGCGCTTAGCTCGTCTCGCAGGCGGTGTCGCGCAGTGCCTCGAGCAGCTCGACGTTTTCCCCGAGTGTGATGGTGTCGTGTCCCCACTGGCTGTAGGTGCCGGTGACGGTGTCGATGACGAACGGAATGTCGACGGGCCGCCCGCCGGGGAGGGTGCGTGACACGATGCCGTTGATGATCATGGGACAGCTCCTTTCACGTTGGGAGATAGTGGGTTAGGCGCTGCGCCGATGAGCGGCGGGCAGGCTGATGCGGGTAATGCCCCACGGCGCGGGGTCATAGCCCGGGAGTGCCTGGACCAACATGTTCTGCAGCTCGCGGCAGAATGCGTAGGCCTGGGTGTGCTGCCAGTCCTTGGGTTCGCAGGCCTGGTATTCGTAGCACTGCAACGCCTTGAGGACTTCGACGACCGACCAGGTGTGCAGGGGCCGGGTGTGGCGGTACTCGTAGGGCTCGTGGATCGGGTTGTTGAAGTAGCAGTAGTTGACCGAGGCGGTGTTGGCGTCGACGAGCATCTGGCCCACCTGGTCGAGGTTGTCGTCGGTGAGCTGGTTGACTCGGATCGGGTTGTCGTAGACCCAGGTGAGGTTGCCGCAGGGGCGGCGAAATCCGTAACGGCCGGCCCACAGTAGGACGTTGATGTGTTCGGCTTCGACGACGTATGCGCTCATGATGTTGTTCTCCGTTTCGGACGGTGGTGAAGTGCGCCGGTCGGCGCTGGGGTGCGGGCAAGCGGGTGAGGGTGGGCGGTCAACCCCGAAGAGTCCGCGCCGAACGCAGCAGGGTTTTCGGTCCGCGCTCGCCGGCGCGCAGCGCCCTGGCGGGCTGGCATTGGGCCGAAAAGGTCACTCGGCCTGCGTAGTTCGGTGCGGGCGTGGGTTGAGCGGTCGGGGTCCCCGCTTGCTTACGGTGTGCACCCCGCTGACGGCTAAAGAAGGTGAGGGGTTACGGATTTGGGGTGGCCGCCGACAGGTGGCCAGTCCGGGCGCGCCCGGCGCGCCGGTATCCCATCGGGCTGGAAGAAAAAGGGGGGCCCGGCCAACCCCGCGGGGGTGCAGGTGCTGGCCGGGCCCGGCGGGGCTTACAGCTGGTCGTTGACTTCGGCGGCGGCCTCGGCGATTTCGTTGAGGAGGTCGAGCTCTTGCTCGTCGAGGTCGGCGATGCGGCAGCTGCTGGAGTGGGTGTGATCGAGGGCCGCGGCGCGTTCTTGTCGCAGCGCATGGAGCCGTGTGAGGGCCTGGTCGAGCTCGAGGCGCGGGTCGGTTTCGCGCTGCACGTGGGCGATGACGAGGCCGAGGTAGTCGAGCAGCTGGCGGCGAGTGCCGTGCAGCGCGAGTCCGTCTCCGTTTTCGTTCCACAGGCCCAGAATGAAGGGCTCGGTGAGTTCATTTTCCTTGTCGGGCAGCAATTCCTCGATGCCGCGGGTGCGGGTGTGCAAGGTGTAGAGGCTGTGTGCGGCGTGGCCCCACTCGATGTGGTTGCTCATGGTGATTCCTTCCTGCGGGGTGGATTCGAGGGTTCAGGCGACGGCGTGGGGCAGGTGGTCGCGGACTCGGTGGTCGAGTTTGAGGATGTCGATCATCGCGGGGGTGTGGCTGTGGTGGCGGCGGATCTCGACGTCGACGCGGGTGATCAGCGTGGCGCTGATGCCGGGGTTGCCGCCTTTGAGGGCGAACACTGCTGCCAGGGTGAGGGCTTGGACGCGGGCCTGGCCGTTGAGGTGGTCGCCGATGCGGCTCCACAAAAGGGCGGCCCGCAGGGGCCGGCGGTCAGCAATTTTGTAGAGCAGGCTTGTGAAGCTGTCGTCGAGCAGCAGCGGTGCGGTCAGTTCGGCGAAGCCTCTGCTGGGGTTGCAGGTGCCGGTGACGAGTTCGGTGCGAAGCTCGGCCAGGATGGCGATGCGGTTGTAGCACATGATGTTTCTCCGTTTTCCGATGGTGATGGAGTGCGCCGGTCGGCGCTGGGGTGCGGGCAAGCGGGTGAGGGTGGGCGGTCAACCCCGAAGAGTCCGCCCCGAACGCAGCAGGGTTTTCGGTCCGCGCTCGCCGGCGCGCAGCGCCTTGGCGGGCTGGCATTGGGCCGAAAAGGTCACTCGGCCTGCGTAGTTCGGTGCGGGCGTGGGTTGAGCGGTCGGGGTCCCCGCCCGCTTACGGTGTGCACCCCGCTGACGGCTAAAGAAGGTGAGGGGCTACGGATTTGGTGGCCGCCGACAGGTGGCCAGTCCGGGCGCGCCCGGCGCGCCGGCATCGTGTGGGCCGACCGGAAGAAAAAAGGGGGCCCGGCCAACCCCGCAGTGGTGCGGGTGCTGGCCGGGCCCGGGTGCTCACCCGTGTTAGGTGAGTCCGGCGTCGCGGATCCGGGTGCGGATGACGGACAGGTCGGCGGTGTAGGGGCCGAATTAGGCCCAGCTTTGCCATCCGTCGAGAACAGTTTCGACCTGATCGAAGTCGACGTTGGGGCGGCTGATGGGCATGGTGTGGCCGCTGTTGGGCCCGGCGTGGGCGATGACGGCCACGAGTTGGCCGGTGCCGCCAAAGGCTTCGGAGTGCCCGGGGGGTGCCGGGTTGCGGCGGAACCGTAGTTGGCGCGGGATGTTTTCGGCGGGGTCGATGAAGTCGTAGGCCAGTGCGTAGTCGATGTCGGACATGAGAAATCTCCTTCTGTGGGTTTGGGTGTGCCGGGCCCGTGTGGGCCCGGCCGGTGGGTGGGCGGTTAGGCGGCCGCGCTGGCGTGATGGTCGAGGACGGTGTCGATCGCGGTGTCGAGGTCGTCGTGGTGTTGGGCGGTGCCGCCGTCGACGGTGACGGTCCAGGCCGGTTGGTCGCCGATTCCGGCGGTCAGGGTGTAGGTGTGGCCGTGGTGGGCGGCTCAGTAGGTCCAGGTGTCGGCGGTGGCGTGGAAGGTCATGTCCCCGGCGCGGCCTTTGAGGATCCGGGTGTGGGGGTCGGCGGCGAGGTCGGGTGCGGTGGCTTCTACGGCCACCATCTGTCCGTGGTCGTCGGCGGCGAGCAGCACGAGGCGGTGCCCGGTGTCGGGGGTGTAGTCGTGCACGGTGGTGAGGAGAATGTCGCCGTGGTTGTGGATCAGGATTCGGGTGATTCCGTACTGTTGCTGCTGGATTCGTCCGGCGGCTTCGTCGAGAAGGTTGAAGGCGAGTTCGAATTCGTGGTCCATGGTGTTGCTCCGTTCGGTGTGCTGAGTGGTGCGCCGGTCAGCGCTGGGGAGCGGTCAATCGGCTGAGGGTGGGCGCGCAACCCCGAAGAGTCCGCGGCGAACGGAGCAGGGTTTTCGGCCCGGTGAATCCCGGCGCGTCAGCGCCTGGGGATTCACTTCCATAGGGCCGAAAAGGTCACTCGGCCTGTGGAGTTCGGTGCGGGCGTGGGTTGCGCGCTCGGGCCCCCGGCCGATTAGGCTGCGACCCTTGCTGACGGCTAGCTAGGTGAGGGGCTACGGATTTGGTGGCCGCCGCCAGGTGGCCAGTCCGGTCGCGCGGGGCGCGCCGGTACCCTGCTGGACCGGATGAAAAGGGGGGTCCGGCCAACCTGGGTAGGCGGGCCGGACCCCGGGGGCCGTTTTCAGGCTGTGGCACGTGGTCGTGGCGTGCCTGGCCCCGTTGCGGTGAAGGTGTCCGCGGAGGGGTGGCTTGCGGGGGTCTTGTGTGCGGTGAGCCCGAGTCGCGCTGCGACCCGGTGAATGGTGCGCGGCGTCGTGTAGAGGCGCCAGGCAATCAGGTCGATGTCGATGCGGCCGTGCATGCGGCGCACCGCTTCGTCGCGGTCTGCTCCTCGCAGGTGTAAGCGCAGGCCGTCGTGGGCGACTTGGAGGACGGCGAGCTCGTCGATAGCGGGCCCGGCGGGAGCCGGTGGTTGTGCGGTGATCAGGGTGAGGTGTCGTATGGCCTCGGTGTGGCTGGTGGGGTCGTGGTCTGTGGTGGCCCAGTGGTCCAGTTCTGCAGTCATGGTGGTTCTCCGTTCGGTGTGCTGAGTGGTGCGCCGGTCAGCGCGGGGGAGCGGTCAATCGGCACAGGGTGGGCGCGCAACCCCGAAGAGTGCGCGGCGAACGGAGCAGGGTTTTCGGCCCGCGCTCGCCGGCGCGGTAGCGCCTTCGGCGAGCTGGCGTTAGGGCCGAAAAGGTCACTTGGCCTGTGTAGTCGACGCGGGCGTGGGTTGCGCGCTCGGGCCCCCGGCCGATTAGGCTGCGACCCTTGCTGACGGCTAGGTAGGTGAGGGGCTACGGATTTGGTGGCCGCCGACAGGTGGCCAGTCCGGTCGCGTGGGGCGCGCCGGCAGCCACCGCGCCCTGGAGGAATGCCGGGCTTCCGGCCGGCCACCACGTTGAGATGACCGGCCGGACGCGCGCGGTAGTGCGGTTAGAACAGGCGCCCGGCGCGAAACGGATCGCGGTGGCAGGGACAACCACACCGCCATACGGCACCGGGCAGGGACACCTTGAGAACCACCCCGCCCTCTTGGGGTCCGCCGAGTCGGTGCGGGCAGTCGTCGTGGCGGCCTTGGTCGCAGGATTTGGTGAGCGCGTTGACGGGCATGTCGACGATGACCTTGGCGCCGTTGATTTCGTCGGGATAGGTAATCCAGCGGATCCCGTCGACGTAGCGGATCTTGGCGTGCCGCTTGATTCGCTCAACGGGCGGCACGGTCGAGCCGCACCATTGTTCCCAGTATTCTTTGTCGCTCATGGCTTCTGGGGTCCTCTCCAATTATTTGTTCGGGCAGGGGTAGTCGCGCTCCGTGGTGGCGTGAGTGATCGCGTAGGCCTCGGCGCGGGGTGTGGGCAAGCGGGTGAGGGTGGGTGCGCAATCCCCGTAGAATCCGCGCCGGGTGTTCGCCGGGTTTTCGGCCGCGCTCGCCGGCGCGGTAGCGCCTTGGGCGAGCTGGCGTTAGGGCCGAAAACGGTCACTCGGGACGGTGAGGCCCGGGTGGGCGTGGGTTGCGCGCTCGGGCCCCCGCCCGCTTACGGTGTGCACCCTGCTGACGGTGAAAGAAGGTGAGGGGCTGCGGATTTGGTGGCCGCCGCTAGGCGGCTAGTCCGGTCGCGCGGGGCGCGCCGGCACGGTGTGGGCCCGAAGAAAAAGGGGGGCCCGGCCAACCCCGAGTGCAGAGATGGCCGGGCCCGAGCGGTGTTATTAGGTCGCGCCGAGCGCTTGGGCGACGATGCCCACGAGGTCACGCGCGGCGGGAGGGGTCACCGCGTTGCCTGCCTGGCGGACCTGTTCACGGCGGTTACCCAGGATCCGGTAGTCGCCGGGAAAGTCCATCGCCGCGGCGATCTCTCGCGGTTCAAGCATCCGAAACAGGACGTCGTCGAGCTCGATAGTCGGGTGCTCGGCGGTGAGCAGCGACTGATGGCCGGTCGTGGTGACGGTGCGGATCGGTTCACCGACTGGGGTTGTCATCTGGCCTTGGTCACCACGGGCGGTGTTGTTGCGCATCAACAGTGCGTGCCGTTCGACCGCGGTGACAGTGGCCAGCGCGTCGCTGGCGGGCCGGGTCCCTCCGTTGCCGTAGTAGGTGGTTACCAGGCCGTGGTGGTTGCCGTTGGCGACGACCGTGCACAGCGGATCGGTGACCGGCCGGTGTTTGGAGCCGCCGCCGCGCAGTTCGGCGATGAACGGGGTCATCGCGACGCCGTCGTTCTCGCGGGTGGTGCGGGTGGGCAGCGGCTGGGCGGTGGGGGTTGCCTCGGTGCGCCAGGTCCCGCCGGTGGGCACCAAGAGACCGGTTTCGTTGCGGGTGGTCATGGTCCGCGCGGCTTGGTCGATCGGTGCCGCTTTTTTGCCGTCTCGGGCTTCGACCGGGACGAGCAGCGGCGCCCAGTAGCGTTGGATGCCAGCACGGATGCGGGCCATCGTTTTCTCGGCGAGCGGTTTGGCGCGCTCCCCGATGGGCTGGCCCAGCAGCGTCCAGTCGATGATGTCAGCGGCGGGCCGGTAGTGCGGTTCGACGATGCGATGGCAACGCGGCGTGGAGCAGATGTAGAGGTATTGCTGGCGGTAGCGGCCCCATGGTGTGCGGTCGGGGCGCTTGAACACTTGGCGGGCATTGATGTCGCCGTGCACCGGGCATACGGCGGCAGGTGCGGTCACGCGCTCGATATCGGGGCGTGGGGCGCCTTTGCGCCAGAACAGCACGTAGATCCGGTCGCGGCTTTGAGGTGCGCCGGGGCCGAAGGCCTGGGCGTGCATGGAGTTGAGGAACACGATGTGGTGTTGATAGCCCAGGGAGTCCATCGCCATCAGCCACGCCGGGAAGGGCTGCCAGTGGCAGGCTTCGACGACGTTTTCGACGATCACGGCAGCGTAGCGGTGTGCTTCGGCGAACCGCACGACGTCCCACATGGTGGCGCGGGAGCGTTCGGCGGCCTCGTCGGGCAGGGTGTCGCCGAACAGGTCGGGCTCTGAGTCACGTTTGCGCCCTTTGGCTGCCGAGTGATGGGTGCATTCGGGACTGGCCCACAAGATGTCGGTTTTGGGGTATCGCCAGGGATTGACTTGGCTGATGTCGGCGCAGTCGTGGTCGGCGTCGGGATGGTTGGTGTTGTGGGTTTCGACGGCCAGTTGCCAGTGGTTGGCTGCGATGCGCACGGACACGCCTGGGATGGTGGTGGCTCCGGTTGATGAACCGCCGGCACCGCAGAAGAGGTCGGTGAGGGTCAGGGTCATGGTGTTGTCTCCGTTTCGGGTTGGTGGTTGGCGCCGGTCGGCGTTGGGGTGTGGGGGACCGGCGGGGTGGCGGTGTCAACCCCGAAGAGCCCGGCGGAAAGCAGGAGGCGGATTTGCGGCCGCGAGCGGCAGCGAGCTGGGTAGGGCCGCAAATGCCGCCGGTGGCGCACGGGCGTAGCGGGAGCCGCCCGGGAGGGCGGCGGGAGCGAAGAACGGGCGAGCCCGCCGGGCGTGGGTTGACAGCGACGGGGTCCCTGTCGGTCACACTTGGCCCCTGCTGACGGCTAAAGAAGGTGAGG
>NZ_LZKU01000195.1 GCF_001672975.1 Mycobacterium sp. 1465703.0 | reverse complement strand
CAGCACACAGGGCTGGCGCGACAATCCGCAGCGGGTCTGGGGCTGGTATCTGTGGCGTCACTATCTGGTCGCCGATGCCGGTGTCGGAGCTACTGCTCGGCCGCGCGCACCGGCCCTGACCGCGGCGCGGTCAGCTCAGCAGGGCCGGTAGCCGCTGCAGCAATCCGGGCAGAGCCCGGCTGGCCGTCTCCCGCATGCTGATCGTCACGCTGCCCGACAACGGGGTGACTTCGGGATTGACCTCGATGACGGCGGTGCCGCGAGCCAGCGCCAGCTCGGCCAGGCCCGCCGCCGGATAGACGATCGCCGAGGTCCCCACCACCACCATCACGTCGGCTGCCTCGGTCGCCTCGATGGCGCGCTGCCACGGCTGGTCGGGCAACTGCTCACCGAACCAGACGATGTCCGGCCGGATCAGACCGCCGCAGTGACATACCGGCGGCTCCACTTCCAGTGCCGGTTCGGCCATCACGGGCAGCGCACCGGAATAGGGCGCATCGCAACGCGCACAACGGAATTCGAACAGGCTGCCGTGCAGGTGATGAACCGATCGGCTTCCCGCGCGCTCGTGCAGATCGTCGACGTTCTGCGTGATGACGCTGACCTCGGCGTCGTCTTGCCAGGCGGCGATGGCGCGATGGCCCGCATTCGGTTGGACATCGGCGACCAGATAGTGACGCCACAGATACCAGCCCCAGACCCGCTGCGGATTGTCGCGCCAGCCCTGTGTGCTG
>NZ_LZKU01000194.1 GCF_001672975.1 Mycobacterium sp. 1465703.0 | reverse complement strand
GCTCATAGTCGGCGCCGGTGATCACCGCCGCGACGGTCAGCGATGCCTGTTCTTCCTCGGTGAACACCCGGCCGCGGGACAGGAATCGCACCCCGTCGGGCGCTTCCAGGCTGAACCCGCCGCCGCGGCCGGGCACCACGTCGATGACCAATTGGGTGTGCTTGTCCCGATAGTGAGCGGCGTACTGCGGGCCCGAAATCCACACCGGCACGCCGTCGGAAGCCTCGGGCCCGACGTCAAGCACGCCGAGCAAGACGTCGCGATCACCGACCAGGAAGTCACCACGCGGGTAGCACATCGGCGACGACCCGTCACAGCAGCCACCGGACTGGTGAAACATCACCGGACCGTGGGTTGCCTGCAGCCGCGCCAGCACCTCGGCGGCCGCAGCGGTGATGACCACCCCCGCTGGCGCGACCATCAGAAGAACCCTTGGGCCTTCTCGGAGTAGGACACCAACAGGTTCTTGGTCTGCTGATAGTGGTCGAGCATCATCTTGTGATTCTCCCGGCCGATGCCGGACTGCTTGTAGCCGCCGAACGCGGCGTGGGCGGGATAGGCGTGATAGCAGTTCACCCACACCCGACCGGCCTGGATGTCACGCCCGGCCCGATAGGCGGTGTTGCCGTCGCGGCTCCACACCCCCGCTCCCAGGCCGTAAAGCGTGTCGTTGGCGATCGAGATGGCGTCGTCGTAGTCGGTGAACGACGTCACCGTCACCACCGGCCCGAAGATCTCCTCCTGGAAAACCCGCATCTTGTTGTTGCCGCCGAAGATGGTGGGCTGCATGTAGAAGCCGCCGGACAGGTCGCCCCCGAGTTCGGCGCGTTCGCCGCCGGTGATCACCTTGGCGCCCTCGTCCTTGCCAATTTCGATGTAGGACAACACTTTTTCCAATTGGTCGTTGGAGGCCTGCGAACCCAGCATGGTCTCGCTGTCCAGCGGATCACCTTGCCGGACCGCCTTGGTGCGGATCGCGGCCAGTTCGAGGAACTCGTCGTAGATGTCGGCCTGGATCAGGCTGCGGGACGGGCAGGTGCACACCTCGCCCTGGTTGAGGGCGAACATGGTGAAGCCCTCCAGCGCCTTGTCCTGATAGTCGTCGGCCTTGGCCATCACGTCGGAGAAGAAGATGTTGGGGCTCTTGCCACCGAGTTCCAGGGTGACCGGGATCAGGTTCTGCGACGCGTACTGCATGATCAGTCGCCCGGTGGTGGTCTCGCCGGTGAACGCGATCTTGGCGATCCGGTTGCTCGACGCCAGTGGCTTGCCGGCCTCGGCGCCGAAGCCGTTGACCACGTTGATCACTCCGGGCGGTAACAGGTCACCGATCAGCGACATCAGGTAGAGCACCGAAACCGGTGTCTGCTCAGCGGGTTTGAGCACCACCGCGTTGCCGGCGGCCAGCGCGGGCGCCAGTTTCCAGGCGGCCATCAGGATGGGGAAGTTCCACGGGATGATCTGCCCGACCACGCCGAGCGGCTCGTGGAAGTGGTAGGCGACGGTGTCTTCGTCGATCTGGCTCAGCGAGCCCTCCTGGGCGCGCAGCGCTCCGGCGAAGTACCGGAAGTGATCGGCCGCGAGGGGAATGTCGGCGGCCAGCGCTTCGCGGATCGGCTTGCCGTTGTCCCAGACCTCGGCCACCGCCAGCGCGGCGGTGTGCTCGTCGATGCGGTCCGCGATCTTGTTCAGGATCGCCGCCCGCTCGGCCGGTGCCGTCTTGCCCCACCCCGGGGCCGCCGCATGCGCGGCGTCGAGCGCTTTGTCGATGTCGGCCTCGTCGGAGCGGGCCACCTCACAGAACGTCTGGCCGGTGACCGGTGTCGGGTTCTCGAAGTAGCGGCCCTTCGCCGGCGCCACCCACTGGCCGCCGATGAAGTTCTGGTAGCGGGATTCATACGACATCAATGCCCCGGCAGAACCTGGACGTGCGAAAACAGTCATCTGCTCTCACCCCTCATTCGGCTATGTAATTCACCTCACACTACCGCCGGAGCCACAATGGCTTCCATGACGTCGCACGCTCACGCCGAATCGCCCGACAACGACGATCCTTACCTGTGGCTCGAGGACGTCACCGGCGACGAGGCGCTGGATTGGGTGCGGGCGCGTAACGAACCGACGCTGGCGCGCTTTCGCGACGACAATTTTGGGCGGATGCGCACCGAGGCGCTGGAGGTGCTCGACACCGACGCGCGGATCCCCTATGTGGTCCGCCGCGGCGAATACCTCTACAACTTCTGGCGTGATGCGGCCAACCCGCGGGGCCTGTGGCGGCGCACCACGCTGGAGAGCTACCGCACCGACTCCCCGGACTGGGACGTGCTGATCGACGTCGACGAATTGGGCCGGGCCGACGGCGAGAAATGGGTGTGGGCCGGCGCCGGCGTCATCTACCCCGAATACACCCGTGCGCTGATCAGTCTCTCCCGGGGCGGCTCGGATGCCTCCATCGTCCGTGAATTCGATATGGCGACAAGGAAATTCGTCGACGACGGGTTTGAGCTGCCGGAAGCCAAGTCGCAGGTCAGCTGGGAGGGCCCGGACACCGTGCTGGTCGGCACCGACTTCGGTCCCGGTTCGCTGACCGATTCCGGCTATCCGCGGGTGGTCAAGCGGTGGCGCCGCGGCACCCCCCTGGCCGACGCCGAGACGGTGTTCGAGGGGGCGCACTCCGACGTGAACGTGGTGGCCAGCACCAGCCGGGTCGCCGGCTTCGAGCGCACCCTGATCGGCCGGGCCTTGGACTTCTGGAACGAAGAGGTCTATGAGTTGCGCGGCTCCGAACTCATCCGCATCGACGTGCCGACCGACGCCAGCGTGAGCCTGCACCGCGAGTGGCTGTTGGTGGAGTTGCGCAGCGACTGGTTGTTGGGCAGTGAGACCTATACCGCCGGTTCGCTGTTAGCCGCCGATTATCAGGAATTCCTCTCCGGCACAGCGCAATTGCAGGTTGTTTTCGAACCCGACGAGCACACCGCCCTCAACCACTACGCGTGGACCCGAGACCGGTTGCTCATCGTCTCGCTGGCCGACGTGGCCAGCCGTGTGGAGATCGTCACGCCAGGTGACTGGCGGCGTGAACCGCTGACCGGCATTCCCGCGGCAACCAACACCGTCGTCGTGTCCGCCGACGACACCGGCGACGAATTCTTCCTGGACTCCAGCGGATTCGACTCACCCTCGCGGCTGATGAGGGGCACCGACGACGGCCGGCTCGAGCAGATCAAATCCGCCCCGGCGTTCTTCGATGCCGAAAACATCTCCGTGACACAGAATTTCGCGAAGTCACTGGACGGCACGCCGATCCCCTATTTCGTGGTGCGTCCCAGCGGCCCGGGCACGTCGGACGGACCGGCGCCCACCCTGCTCTACGGCTACGGCGGCTTCGAATCGTCGAACACACCGGGCTACAGCGGCGTGCTGGGCCGGCTGTGGCTGGCCCGCGGCGGAACGTACGTCCTGGCCAACATCCGCGGCGGCGGCGAATACGGCCCCGGCTGGCACACCCAGGCGATGCGTGCCGGCCGGCACAAAGTAGCCGAGGATTTCGCCGCCGTGGCAACAGATTTGGTGGATCGTGGCATCACTACCGTCGAACAGCTCGGGGCGCAGGGCGGCAGCAACGGGGGCCTGTTGATGGGCATCATGCTGACCAAGTACCCCGAGCGATTCGGCGCACTGGTGTGCAGCGTGCCGCTGCTGGACATGAAGCGCTATCACCTGCTGCTGGCCGGCGCCTCGTGGGTTGCCGAATACGGCGACCCGGACAACCCCGACGACTGGGAATTCATCTCCGAATACTCGCCCTACCAGAACATTTCGGCGACGCGTCACTACCCGCCGGTGCTGATGACCACCTCCACCCGTGATGACCGGGTACACCCAGGCCACGCCCGCAAGATGACCGCGGCGCTCGAGGCCGCCGGCCATCAAGTCTTCTACTACGAGAACATCGAGGGCGGCCACGCCGGCGCGGCGGACAACGAGCAGGTCGCGTTCAAGTCGGCGTTGACCTACGCGTTCCTATGGCAGATGCTCGGGCGGCCATAGGATCGTCGACGTGTCAGCGATCCAACGCATCGAACTCACCCTGCTGGCGACCGGACTGATTTTCATCCTGGCTTCGGCCGCACAAGCGCGCTATCGCTTCGTCAAACACCGTCGCGCCGGGCGGCGGTTCTACTGGGCGACCGCGATCATCGGCATCGTCTGCTTCGCGTTCGGCACCGGCCAGCTCTGGCCGAACGGTGTCCTCGCGGCGGCGGTCTTCACCGCCATCGTGGCCTTCTCGGCCTACCTCACCACGCCATACCTGAAGATCGGTGGACGGATCTACGCGTCGTCGCCGGAAAACCGTCAGCCCGACGAATAAGGAAGCTATGCCAACCAGCGACTTCGAGACGCTGCTGTACACCGCGGCCGGCCCGGTCGCCACGATCACGCTGAACCGGCCCGAACAGCTCAACACCATCGTGCCGCCGATGCCCGACGAGATCGAGGCCGCCATCGGCCGCGCCGAGCGCGACCCGGCGATCAAGGTCGTCGTCCTGCGCGGCGCCGGGCGCGCCTTCTCCGGCGGCTACGACTTCGGCGGCGGATTCCAGCACTGGGGCGAATCGATGATGACCGACGGGCGTTGGGATCCCGGCAAGGACTTCGCGATGGTCAGCGCCCGCGAGACCGGGCCGACGCAGAAGTTCATGGCCATCTGGCGGGCATCCAAGCCGGTGATCGCACAGGTGCACGGCTGGTGCGTGGGCGGGGCAAGCGACTACGCGCTGTGCGCCGACATCATCGTCGCCAGCGAGGACGCCGTGATCGGCACGCCCTACAGCCGGATGTGGGGGGCGTATCTGACCGGGATGTGGCTCTACCGGCTGAGCCTGGCCAAGGCGAAGTGGCACTCGCTGACCGGGCGACCGCTGACCGGCGTGCAGGCCGCCGAAATCGAATTGATCAACGAGGCGGTGCCGTTCGAGCGTCTGGAGGCGCGGGTCGCCGAGATCGCCGCCGAGCTGGCGCAGATCCCCTTGTCGCAACTGCAGGCGCAGAAGCTGATCGTCAACCAGGCCTACGAGAACATGGGGCTGGCGTCCACCCAGACGCTGGGCGGCATTCTCGACGGCCTGATGCGCAATACCCCCGACGCGCTCGCCTTCATCAAGACCGCCGAGGCCGACGGCGTGCGGGCCGCGGTCGAGCGCCGCGACGGCCCGTTCGGGGACTACAGTCAAGCCCCGCCGGAGCTGCGGCCCGACCCGACGCACGTCATCGTCCCTGATCGCACCTGATAATAAGGTGCACTAGCGAAATCCTGGCAGTGAGCTGGGAACTGTTCCCGGCGAGCCAAAAAGTGCTACCGTTACCACCATGTCTCGGCTGAGTACTGGCCTGCGTGCAGGCGCCGCGTTCATTGCTCTGGGAATTACCGCTGCGATTTTCCCGTCGACCGCGGTAGCCGACTCCACGGAGGACTTCCCGATCCCGCGCCGGATGATCAACACGACGTGTGACGCTGAGCAGATCCTGGCTGCCGCCCGGGACACCAGCCCGGTGTACTACCAGCGCTACATGATCGACTTCGACAACCACCCGAACGTCCAGCAGGCGACCATCGACAAGGCGCACTGGTTCTACTCGCTGTCGCCGGAGGACCGCCGGAACTACTCCGAGAACTTCTATGCGCCGGTGTCCGATCCGCTGTGGGTGGCCTGGCCCAATCACATGAAGATCTTCTGGAACAACAAGGGCGTGGTGGCCAAGGCCACCGACATCTGCAACCAATACCCGCCCGGCGACATGGCGGTGTGGGACTGGGCCGAGCCAACTGGTCCACCTGGGTGGCCAGGGCCTGTCAAGGGTAGGGTCGAACCCCCCCAAGGCTAGGGTCCAGTAAGTCAGTAACACGGTGACGGCGCCCGGGACCGATCGTCGTCTCGTCGGGGTGTATCAGCGCACGAACCGCTCGCCTATTCCTGGCGGCCGGAATAGCTGTCGTGGCGCAGTTCTGCGTCTCGCGACTGCCGAGCCCTCGGCAATCTGGTAAGCCGGTGTTGCGCCGACATCAAAGGCGAATGCCGCATCGACACTTCTCCCCATGAAGTGTTCCAACCACGCCCTCAAGCCGATTCGCAGTTCTCCAACGCAGCGCCAATCTCGGCACTCACGCCCGACGTAAGATCAGCGCGGTTGCACCAATCCGCCCGCCGGGTGCTCCTCGACGTTCTTGAGGAGCAAATCGCGCACCGCGGGACGCGTTCCGTACGGTCGCAGCATGGTGCTGGCCGGCCGTGGCCGCACGTGCTGCGGCCACCAGAACCAGCGCCCGAGCAAGGTGGCCAGCGACGGTGTCATGAACGACCGCACGATCAAGGTGTCGAACAACAAGCCCAGCGCGATCGTCGTGCCTACCTGGGCCATCACCAGCAGCGGGCTGAACATGAACGTGGCCATGGTGGCGGCGAACACCAGACCGGCGGAGGTAACCACCGAACCCGAACCGGCCATCGCGCGGATCGTCCCGGTTTTAAGCCCGGCGTGGATTTCCTCTTTGAACCGCGATATCAGCAGCAGGTTGTAGTCCGAGCCGACCGCCAGCAGCAGGATGACCGCCATTGCCAGCACCATCCAGTGCAACTTCATGCCCAGGATGTACTGCCATAAGAGCACCGAGAGTCCGAATGACGCGCCCAGCGACAGCAACACCGTTCCGACGATCACGAAGGCCGCCACGACGCTTCGGGTGATCACCAGCATGATGATGAAAATTAAAGTGGCTGCGGCGATTCCGGCGATCATCAGGTCGATGTTGGAGCCGTCGTGCATGTCCTTGTACGTCGCGGCGGTGCCGCCGAGGTAGACCTTGGCGCCCTCCCAGGGGGTGCCCTTGATCGCCTCGTGCACGGCCTGCTTGATCGGTTCGATGTGTTTGATGCCTTCAGGACTCGCCGGGTCGCCTTCATGGGAGATGATCAGCCGGACGGCGCGCCCGTCGGGCGATATGAAATTTTTGAGACCCCGCGTGAAATCCGGGCTCTTGAACGCCTCCGGCGGTAGGTAGAACGTGTCGTCGTTCTTCGCTTTGTCGAAGGCATCGCCTTGGGCGGTGGCGTTGTCCGACTGCGCTCTCGCCTGTTCGTTGAGACCCATGGTGGTCGCGTAGTTCGACATGATGGTGTCGAGATTGCGCTGCTGGCTCTCGATCTGCGGTGGTATCAGCGCTACCAGCTTCGGCTGGATCCGATCCAGCTTGTCCAGATTCGCGCTGAGATTCACGATGTTCTCAGCCACCTGGTCGATGCCGTCGAGTGCATTGAAGACCGACCGGAGTGCCCAGCACACCGGAATGTCGTAGCAGTGCTTCTCCCAGTAGAAGTAACTCCGAATCGGCCGCAAGAAGTCGTCGAAGTTGGCGATGTCGTCGCGCAATGCCTCGGTGATCTTCACGGTTTCTTTGGTGAGTCTGGTGGTTTCGTGCGTCGTATTGCTGAGGTCCTGGGTGACCTGCATCTGCTCATGCAGGGTCGCCATCGTCTTGTGCAGCTCGTCCGCCTGCTTGAGCAGGTTCGCCGCCTGCTCGTCTTGATAGTGCTGGGTCTGGATCCGCCCTGCGGCCTGCGCACCCATCTGAAACCCGAGAGTGCTGTGGTCGAGGGGGGTGCCCAACGGCCGGGTGATGGTCTGCACCCGGCCGATACCGGGGATGTGGAAGACCGCCTTGGCGACCTTGTCCAGGACCAGGAAATCGGCCGGGTTCCGCAGGTCGTGATCGGTCTCGATCATCAACAGCTCAGGATTGAGCCGAGCCTGGTCGAAGTGCCGGTCCGCGGCGGCATAACCGACATTGGCCGGGGTGTCCGCCGGCAGGAAGTGGCGGTTGTCGTAGTCAGTCTTGTAACCCGGCAGGGCGAGCAGACCAACCAAAGCAACCCCGATGGTCACCGCGAGTATCGGTGCGGGCCAGCGGACGACCGCGGTGCCCATGCGACGCCAGCCTCGAGTCTGCAGCAGGCGCTTCGGATCCATGAGCTTGAAGAAGCTGGCCACCGTAAGGATGGCCGGAGCCAGCGTCAAAGCCGCCAAGACCGCAACCAGCATGCCGACCGCACAGGGCACGCCCAGCGACTGGAAGTATGGCAGCCGGCAGAAGCTCAGGCAGTACATCGCGCCGGCGATGGTCAGGCCCGATCCCAGCACGACATGCGCGGTGCTGTGGAACATGGTGTAGAACGCCTGTTCGCGGGTTTCGCCCAGACCGCGGGCCTCGTGGTAGCGGCCGACGACGAAGATCGCGTAATCCGTCCCGGCGGCGATGGCCATCAGCACCAGCATGTTGTTGGCGAAGGTGGAGAGCCCCATGATGCCGTAGTTGCCGAGCGTCGCGACCACACCGCGGGCCGCTGCCAGCTCGATGAACACCATGGCCAACATGATCAGAACGGTGCCCACCGACCGGTACACGAACAGCAGCATCACGATGATCACCACGAACGTGACGAGCGTGACCTTCGCTACGCCCTTCTCACCCGCGTGGGATTGATCGGCGAACAGCGGACCCGCGCCGGTGACGTATGCCTTGATTCCCGGCGGCGCGGGCACCGAGTCCACGATCTTGCGGACGGCCGTGGCAGACTCGTTCGCCAGCCCGCCGCCCATGTTGCCGGCGAGGTAAACCTGGACGTATGCGGCCTTTTGATCGTGGCTCTGCGAACCCGCCGCCGTCAGCGGATCACTCCAGAAATCCTGGACGTGCTGAACGTGTTTCTTGTCTTGCTCGACGCGCCTGACGATCTCGTCGTAGTAGCGGTGCGCTTCGGCCCCGAGTGGCTTGTCGCCCTCCAGCAAGATCATGGCCGAGTTGTCGGAGTTGAACTCTTTGAACGTCGACCCGACCTTCATCATCGACTGAAAGGACGCCGCGTCAGTCGGACTCATCGACACCGAGTGGGTTTTGGCGACGACCTCCAGCTGCGGGGCCACGGTGTTGGTGACGAACACGATGCCCAACCACACCAGGACGATCGGCAGCGCCAGCCGGTGGATCATCCGCGGCAGGAACGGCGGAATCAGCGGCTGATCGACGCGCGGCGGAACCTCGCCCGGCTCGCTCATGCGGACTTGTCCAGGCAATAGACGAAGGCGTTCACGGTTTGCTTGGGATCTGAGCGGTTCGGAGTCTTGATGACGTCACCGCTCCCGTCGTGCTTGTTCACCACGAACTGGCAGGCGATCCAACTGCCGTCTCCTTGCGCCACGAGGTTTGCCGGGATGCCGGGCTTCGTTGAACTCAATACTTTGCTCCAAGGCAAGGGCACATTGAGGGCCTGCTGCGGATGGGAGTTTTCGTCGAGGTAGTTGATGGTTGCCGTGCTGCCCGGTGGCCCCCAGACCTGAAGCGTGATCGTCTTGGCGTTGAACTCGTCGAGGACCTCGCCCGAGGTGCCACCACCGAACGAACCGCGGTGAACGCCGAAGACGCCGTGCAACCGGTATACGACGAATCCCGACAGCGCGACGACGGCTGCGATCGTGAGCACCAGCCAGAAACGCCCAAGAAACCCCTTTTTCCTAGTGCGCTGCGAGGCGGTCTTGTTGCCCGCGCTGCCCTGCGTCTTCAACGGCTCGGTCCTTGGCTCAGTCACCGCAGTCCCCCTTCGGCCGCCGCCGTCCTCCTCCACCCGGGCGTCGCTGCGGCGCATGCTATCCGGCTCCAGCGCCATACCGTTTGCGGCAGGGGGTTGCGCGGTCGGTTCCGGACCCGGACGCTCGGGGAGCCCGGGACGGTTTTCACCGGTTGCAGTTCGCCAAGCCACGCGCTCGGGCCTCCTTTCTGAGTTCATGAGGATTCCGCGATGAGGCCGATGCAGGTGGCCGTCAGCAGGCGGGTAAGTGCGGATGCGAAGTCCAGATTCCATTCGGGCGGAACCACTTCCGGCTCTTCGGCGTACACATCGGTCAGCTGCTCCGGCGGGTTCGCGACCTGCCACAGCGTGGCCGCCAGGGAGTACGCCGCCAACAGGATGTCGAGTGAGCCGGATCGCCCGAGTTCGGGCAGCGCGCTTCCGATCGAATCGGCCAGCGAGAGGGTGGCGGCGGTGCTGATCCGCCTCACCTCGATGACCCGCTCCGCGTCGACCTCGTGTTCCAGGTGCAGATGCAGGTTGGCCAGCAGGTCGCAGAACAACGGGTCCTCGGCCAGGGCTTCGGCCAGTGTCTCGGCGATGCGAGAGGGTGACTTCGCGCCCGGCGCGGCAAGCTTGTCCGACACGGTATTCGACCATCGAACCCAGCCTTCGGCGGACAGGTGCAGCAGAACTTCCTTATGCGAGGTGAAGTAGCGGCGCACCGCCGAATAGTGAATTCCAGCGCGGCTGGCGACCGCGGTCAGGGTGACCGAAGCGACACCTGTCTCCATGGCCAGCGAGCGTGCGGCTTCCACGAGGGCCTCCGCACGTTGGCGCTTCTTCTCCTCAGTGCGGGCGCGCTGGAATGTTAGTTGCGCCACCGGCCGAGCGTAACGCACATTGTGTGAGTTGCATAACGCACATGGCGTGATTTGTCGCGCGCCACTCGCCGGGGCCAAACCAGGTAAAGGTGTAACCATGCCCATCGTGTGCCGCCCAGTGAATCCGTTCGAGTAGCCCATGCAGACCATCGCGCTGATCGGGTTTCTTGGCGGCCTGATCACGGGTATCTCGCCATGCATCCTGCCGGTGCTTCCGGTGATTCTGCTGTCCGGCGCGGGCAGCACCCGCGGGGTGAGTTCCACGGCGCGGCCCTACTTGGTGATCGCCGGCCTGGTGTGCAGCTTCAGCCTGGCGACGTTGATCGGTTCGGCGCTGCTGACCGCGCTGCACCTGCCGCAGGACGCGATCCGTTGGGCCGCCCTGGTGGTGTTGACTCTGATCGGCCTGGGCCTGATCTTCCCGGTGGTGCAGCATCTGATCGAGCGGCCGTTCGCGTACTTCCCGCAGCGCCAAATCGGCTCTGGCGCCGATGGTTTCGGCCTGGGTCTGACGTTGGGTGCGCTGTATGTGCCGTGCGCGGGGCCGGTGCTGGCCGCCATCGTGGTAGCCGGCGGGACCTCGTCGATCGGCCCCGGTGCGCTGGTGTTGACCGCGACCTTCGCCGTCGGCAACGCGTTGCCGCTACTGGCCTTCGCGCTGGCCGGGCGTCGCGTCGCCGAGCGGGTGGCCGCGTTCCGCCGCCGCCAGCGCGCAATTCAGATCGCCGGCGGCATCGCGATGATCGTGCTGGCGGTGGCGCTGGTGTTCAACCTGCCGGCGATGCTGCAGCGCGCCGTTCCCGACTACACGACGGCAATGCAGAACAAGTTGGGGGCCAACGACATCGAGCGCAGCCTGGGTCCGGAGCCGATGGCCCAGCCAGGCCACGGCAGCGGCCTGCAGCTGAGCCGGCCGGGCACCACCATGAACGGCACGCTTGCCGACTGCTCCAGCGGTTCGGCCGAGTTGCAACAGTGCGGACCGGCGCCCGCCCTCACCGGCATCACCGGGTGGCTCAACACCCCGGACGACAAACCGCTCGACCCCGCAGCGGTGCAGGGCAAGGTGATCCTGATCGATTTCTGGGCCTATTCGTGCATCAACTGCCAGCGTGCCATCCCACACGTAATCGAGTGGTACAACCGATATCGCGACAGCGGGTTTCTCGTCATCGGGGTGCACACCCCGGAGTACGCCTTCGAGCGGGTGCCCGCCAACGTGGCCAGCGGCGCCGCAGACCTGCACATCAGCTATCCCATCGCGCTGGACAACGACTACGCGACGTGGAACAACTACCAGAACCTGTACTGGCCCGCCGAGTACCTGATCGATGCGAAAGGCCAAGTACGCCATACCAAGTTCGGTGAGAGCGACTACGAAGGCACCGAAAAAGTGATCCGCGAGCTTCTCGCCGACGCCCACCCCGGCGTTCAGCTACCCGCGCCGGCCAATTCGGCGGACCTGACTCCGCAGACCAGGCTCACCCCAGAGACCTATCTGGGCGTCGACAAGGCCGGAAACTACGGCGGCGGAACGGATTACAAAGCCGGCGCGGCCACGCTGAACTATCCGCCGAAGTTGGCCGACGACAAGTTCGCCCTGCGCGGCCGCTGGACATTGGACGACCAGGGAGCCACCGCCGACGGCGACGACTCCGCCATCCGGCTTAACTACACCGCGAAAGATGTTTACGCCGTCGTCGGCGGCACCGGCACCCTCACCGTGACCCGGGACGGCAAGACGACCACAACGCCGATCGGCGGCGCACCCACGCTGCACCGAATCGTCGCCGATGACACCGCGCACCGCGATCAGTTGGACATGCAGGTCAGTAAAGGTTTGCAGGTGTTCTCGTTCACGTTCGGCTAGCCCGCGACCTCAAGACTTCTTCGCCAGACTGCCCAGCATTGCGACGACCACACCGAGGGCGACCAGGGCGGCGCCGGTGAGCAACGTGGCGTTAAGCCATTGGTGCAGACCGGCTTCGGCATGTTCGACCATCACCTCGGCGGCGCGGCGGACGTTGCCGGTGGTGCGGTTGAGCGCACCGTCGATGTAACGACCGGCGACCTCGATGCCCGCCCATCCGCCCGCACCGACGAGCAACGCCGAGACGCCCAGGCTGCTCAGCGCCTTGCCGCGGCGGCGGGCAGCGGCCAGCGTGAGCAGCGCGCACACACCGCACAGCGCCACCGCGCCCACACTCACCCACGGACCCCAGGTGGACAGCCGGCTCAGCCGTCCCTGCCGCATCGACTTGGGCACCGAAACCGTCAGCGGGACAGTGATTTTCGCGGGCACTGTCACGTTGTGCCGAACCAACAGCGGCTGAATCGAACCGTCCTTGAGCATCGGCGCCACGTCGACCGCCCATTGATTGCCGTTGTCGCCGGCCCCCGGGTCGCTGAACAACCAGCCGTGCGCGGCACGGTTCGCCTGGGCGAACAGCGGCGGAAACGCCGGCCCGGCGGTGAAGGCGCCGGCTGCCTCCTGCACCTCCGAGCTGTCGACCGGGTAGCGGCCCTCGCCACGCTCGGCGATGAGAGTCATTGCCCGAGTGCTCAGTTCGGCCGCCATGGCGGATTGCAGAGCCGGATCGGTCGCCGCATTTTGCGCCATCGCGGCGTAGCCGTCGGGGTCAACGACATGCAGCTGCGTCCACGCCGCGGGGATCGCCACCGCCAGCGCGAGCGTGGTGATGAGCCACAACAACACCGTCGCCGCGAATCGCACGCCTGCGAATCTACTGAATCCCCCGCACGTACGCGGCTTGCCCGAGGTGCTGGGCGCAGTCGTCGATGATGCTGACCAATCGCGCGCTGGCCGTCACCGGCGGATCCCAGTTGGTGTCCACCACGCGGGTCAACTCCTCGGCGGTCACCCCGGCGATGTATTCCAGCGTGAGCTTGTGCACCGCGTGGTAGTAGCCGGACAGCAAGTCCGCGGGCGCCTTCACCTTAGCCACGTCATCGGGCCCGTGCCCATAACCGGTGTCGTTGCGCGGCAGGTCCAATCCGAACCGGTCCACCCACCCGTCGCGGAGCCACACCTGCTCGACACCGGCGACATCGGCCAGCTGGATGTCCTGCACCCGCGCGCTGTGCCAGATCAGCCACGCGATGCTGTTGGCGTTCGGGGCCGGTCGGTAGCCGGACTCTTCGTCGGTCAAGCCATCGGTGATCTCGTCGACGTGCTCGATCAGCCGGGTGAACGCGTCGCGCAGAAGCTCTTGCAGAACGGCGGCATCGTCGGTGCTGGCCATACTGGCGACACTACGGGAGGACGCCGGGGAGATCACGCGACGAGCCTGGCACGACCCACCGCAACGGTCGTAGATTGTTTGGATGACTTACGACCTCATCATCCGCAATGGCACCATCGTCGACGGGCTTGGCGGCGAGCCGTATGTCGGTGACGTGGCGGTGCAAGACAACGTCATCCAGGCGGTAGGCGAGCTCAACGGCGCGAGTGCCGGGCGGGAGATCGACGCAACCGGGCTGCTGGTCACGCCGGGCTTCGTCGACCTGCACACCCACTACGACGGCCAGTCCATCTGGTCGGAACGCCTGACGCCGTCCTCGGCGCACGGGGTGACGACGGTGGTGATGGGCAACTGCGGGGTCGGTTTCGCGCCCTGCCGCCAGTCCGACCATGACGTACTTGTCGACGTGATGGCCGGTGTGGAAGACATTCCCGGCGTCGTGATGACCGACGGCCTGCCGTGGACGTGGGAAACCTTCCCCGAATACATGGACGCGCTCGACTCGGGCAAGCGGGACATCGACGTGGCGGCGTATCTGCCGCACTCGCCGCTGCGGGTGTACGTGATGGGTCAGCGCGGCGCCGACCGGGAGCCGGCCACCGAGGACGACCTGGCGAAGATGCGGGCACTGGCCAAGGAGGCGATCGAGGTCGGCGCGCTGGGCTTCGCATCCTCGCGGTTGACCATCCACAAGACCGAAAGCGGTTCGCCCATCCCGAGTTACGAAGCCGCCCGGGAGGAGATCGAGGAGATTGCCCGCGGCGTGGTCGACGGCGGCGGCGGGCTGCTGCAGTTCGTTCCCGACATCCCGGCGGGCGGTTACCAGCCGGTGCTGCAGACGGTGTTCGATGTCGCCGAGGACGTCGGGCTGCCGGTCACCTTCACCCTCGTCGTCGCCAACTCGGGTGACCCGTCCTGGCCGGACGCCATCACCATGATCGAGAAGGCGAACGCCGCCGGCGGCGACATCACCGCGCAGCTGTTGCCGCGCCCGATCGGATTGATCATCGGGCTGCAACTGACCGCCAATCCGTTCGTGCTCTACCCCAGCTACCGCGAGATCGCGCACCTGCCGCTGGCCGAGCGGGTCGTCGAGATGCGCAAGCCCGAGGTCCGCGCCCGCATCCTGGCCGACAAGCCCGGCCAGGGCCACCCGATCCTGTACGTGGCCCAGATGTGGGACTGGATCTTCCCGCTGGGCGAGGACCCCGACTACGAGCCCGACCCGTCGACCAGCATCGGCGCCCGCGCCCGCGCCCGCGGCGTGGATCCGATGGAGGAGGCCTACGACCGGCTGCTCGACGACGACGGCCGGGCCATGCTGTTGGTCGCGACCAGCAACCTGCAGAACAACTCACTGGACACCGTCGGGGAACTGCTGCACCGTGACGACGTGGTGCTCGGCCTCGGTGACGGCGGCGCGCACTACGGGATGATCTGCGACGCCAGCTACTCGACCTACTTCCTGACGCACTGGGCACGGGACCGCAAGGCCGGACGGTTCACCGTGTCCGAGGCGGTTCGCGAGCTCACCTCGGTGCCGGCCCGCATCGCCGGGCTGGGTGATCGCGGCCGGATCGCGGTGGGCTACAAGGCCGATCTCAACATTATCGACCACGCCGCATTGCGGCTGCACAAGCCGATCATCAGTTACGACCTGCCGGCCGGGGGGCGGCGGCTGGACCAGACCGCCGATGGGTACGTGGCAACGATCGTGTCCGGGGAAGTGATCGCCGAAAACGGCGTGCCCACCGACGCTCGTCCAGGCAAGTTGGTCCGTGGCCGCCGGCCCGTCCCCGTACCCTCGCGATAACGCCACCAAAAGTGGCATATGCCAGCTAAGTTGGGTCCGTGACGAACCCGCATTTTGCGTGGTTGCCGCCAGAAGTCAACTCGGCGCTAATTTTTTCCGGTCCTGGTCCCGGGCCGCTGCTTGCTGCCGCGGCGGCATGGGACGGGCTGGCCGAGGAGCTGGCGTCGTCGGCATCGTCCTTTTCTTCGGTCACGACAGATCTGGCCAGCGGATCATGGCAGGGCGCGTCGTCGGCGGCCATGATGTCGGTGGCCACCCAATACGTGAGCTGGCTCAGCGCAGCGGCCGCACAGGCCGAAGAGGTGTCCCACCAGGCCTCTGCCATCGCCACCGCGTTCGAGGTTGCCCTTGCGGCCACGGTGCAGCCCGCCGTGGTGGCGGCCAATCGTGCCTTGGTCGCGGCGTTGGCGGCCAACAATCATCTAGGTCAGAACACCCCGGCAATCGCCGACATCGAAGCGGCATACGAACAGATGTGGGCTTCTGACGTGGCGGCGATGTTCGGCTACCACGCCGACGCGTCGGCGGCCGTGGCCAAGTTGCCGCCCTGGAATCAGGTGCTGCAGAACCTCGGCTTCTCCAATGCCAACACCGCCGTCACGCGCCCGGCCGGCTCCGGCACCGTTGCCCGCGGCTACACGTCGCGCATCGCGGGATTCCTGCGGCCCTCGTCGCCGCAGTAACGCGGGCCCCGTTCGGCCTATCCTGGAAGACCATGCGCACCAAGAAGAAGGTCGATCTGAAAGCGCTGGCCGACGCGCTTGTCGATTACCCCTATGCGTACCTGGTCACGGTCGACGAGGACTACCGCGTGCACACCGTGACGGTCGAGCCGCAGTTGCGTGACGCCATCCTGGACGTCGGGCTCATCGGTGGGCGTACCCGCAACAACCTCGCTCACCGCTCCGACGTGACGCTGTTGTGGCCGCCGCGCGAACCGGGCGGCTACTCGCTGATCGTCGACGGCCGCGCCGACGTGACCGAGGCCGGCGACGAAACCGCCCGCCTGAGTGTGGTTCCCACTCGCGCGCTGCTGCACCGCGACGCCGATTCCCCGGATGCGGCCAAGGGCTGCTTGCACGACTGCGTGGTGTTCTCGCTGCCGGCCTAGCGGCGATCGCAAGCGCGGCGAAGCCGGGCGCTGCGGGTCGCCGCCATCGGGGCTAGCGGCGATCGCAAGCGCGGCGAAGCCGGGCGCTGCGGGTCGCCGCCATCGGGGCTAGGCCCGTACAGTCTCATCCGTGAGCCGCGTCGCACCGCTCGCCCCGCCGTGGAGCGAAGAAGATGCCGTTGGCATCAACAGCTGGGGTCACCCCGACCGCACTTATGAGCCGCTGCTGCTGGTGCGCTGCCTGCAGCGTCATCCGGCGCTGGCCTCGAAGCTGCGCAAGCTCGGCGAATCCCTTTATGTCGCAGCGCTTTTGCCAGCCCGAACCCGGACCATCGCCATCCTTCGCAGCTGCGCGCTGCTGGGCTGCGAATACGAGTGGGGCGGCCAGGCGGCGTTTTGGGGTCCGATCGCGGGCGTCAGCGACGACGAGTGCGACGCGCTGGTCACCGGCGGCCCGGCCGACCCGCGGTGGAGCCCGGCGGAGCGCACACTGATCGAGGCGGTGGACGAATTGGAGCGCACCGGCTCGTGGTCGGAGGCGACATGGTGCACGCTGGGTCGCGACCTCGATGATGAACAGCGCATCGAATTGCTCACGGCCGTCGGCTGGTACCGCACCATCTGCACGCTGTGCAACGCGCTCGCGCTTCCGGTGGAGGGCTGGATGCGGCCGTGGCCCGGGTCAGTGCGCTGAGCGGTCCCTGCGCAGGCTGGGGTGCTGATTCTTCAATAGCGGCAACAGGATTCGCCTAGGCATGAACTGAAACAGCCGGGTGCTGACTTGGCTTGGCAGCCCGGGAATCACGGTTCCGCGGTCGTGGTCCAGCGCGTCGACTCCGGCGCGCGCCACCTCACGCGACGGCTTCCACATGAACTTCGGGAACGCATCGGCGAAATCTCGCTCGTCCATACCGGCGCTCTGCACAAACTCGGTGCGCACCGGTCCCGGGCACAGCAGCGCGACGGTGACGCCGGTGCCGGCGAGTTCACCGCGCAGCCCTTGTGTGTAGTTGTTGACGAACGCCTTGGTGGCCGCGTAGCCGATCTGCCCCGGAAAGGGTTGGTAACCCGCGGTCGAGCCGACGTTGAGGATCGCGCCGCGGCCGCGCGGCACCATCTGCTGGACCGCGCGGGTGGTCAGATCGATGACGGCTTCGACGTTGACTCGCACCTGGGCGATCTCGTCGTCGACGGGCATTTTGGTCACCGAACCCATGGTGCCGACGCCGGCGTTGTTGACCAGGATGTCGACGGTCAGGCCGCGGCGGCCGACCTCCTCGAGGAGACCGGCCCGGGCGGCGGGATCGGCGACGTCGCAGGCGATCACCTCCACGCGTACCCGACCGGTGAGTTCGTCGGCCAACGCGCGCAGTCGGTCCTCGCGGCGGGCGACCAGTGTCACGCCGTGACCGCGGTCGGCCAATTCGCGCGCGATGTCGGCGCCGATGCCCGACGACGCGCCGGTGACGACAGCGGTACTGGCGGGTGAGGGAGTCGGAAGGGCCACGGTTTGACGCTACCGAACCGGCGAGTGTGAACCTGGCCGCACACTCGGCGTCGAATGTGCGGCTGGCTTCACACTCGGCAAACGCGGACTCGCCGCCGCAACGAAAAAGCCCGGCCCCTTCTGGGGGCCGGGCTTTCCCGTGCTGAGACGCGGACTTAGAAGTCCATGCCGCCCATGCCGCCGGTCGGGTCGCCCGCCGGAGCGGCCGCCTTCTCCGGCTTGTCGGCGACGACGGCCTCGGTGGTCAGGAACAGCCCCGCGATGGACGCCGCGTTCTGCAGCGCCGAACGGGTCACCTTCACCGGGTCGGCGACGCCGGCCTTGAGCAGGTCCTCGTACTCACCGGTGGCGGCGTTCAGGCCGGTACCGGCGGGCGAATTGCGGACCTTCTCGGCCACAACGCCGGGCTCCAGACCACCGTTGAAGGCGATCTGCTTCAGCGGAGCCTCGAGCGCCACGCGGACGATGTTGGCGCCGGTCGCCTCGTCGCCGGTGAGCTTGAGCTCGTCCAGAGACGGGGTCGCGTGCAGCAGGGCCACGCCACCACCGGCGACGATGCCCTCCTCGACGGCCGCCTTGGCGTTGCGGACCGCGTCCTCGATGCGGTGCTTGCGCTCCTTGAGCTCGACCTCGGTCGCGGCTCCGGCCTTGATCACCGCAACACCGCCGGCCAGCTTGGCCAGACGCTCCTGCAGCTTCTCGCGGTCGTAGTCGGAGTCGCTGTTCTCGATCTCGCTACGGATCTGGGCCACCCGGCCGGCGATGGCGTCGGAGTCACCGGCGCCCTCAACGATGGTGGTCTCGTCCTTGGTGACGACGACCTTGCGGGCCTTACCCAGCAGGGCGACGTCGGCGCTCTCCAGCGACAGGCCGACCTCTTCGCTGATGACCTGACCACCGGTGAGGATGGCCATGTCCTGCAGCATCGCCTTGCGGCGGTCACCGAAGCCGGGGGCCTTGACGGCCACCGACTTGAAGGTGCCGCGGATCTTGTTGACGACCAGGGTGCTCAAAGCCTCGCCCTCGACGTCCTCGGCGATGATCAGCAGCGGCTTACCGGCCTGGATGACCTTCTCCAGCAGCGGCAGCAGGTCCTTGACGGTGGAGACCTTGGAGCTGACCAGCAGGATGAAGGGGTCCTCGAGGACGGCTTCCTGACGCTCGGCGTCGGTGACGAAGTAGCCCGAGATGTAGCCCTTGTCGAACCGCATGCCCTCGGTGAGCTCGAGCTGCAGGCCGAAGGTGTTGGACTCCTCGACGGTGATGACGCCCTCGTTGCCGACCTTGTCCATCGCCTCGGCGATCAGGTCGCCGATCGACTGGTCGCCCGCCGAGATGGCCGCGGTGGCAGCGATCTGGTCCTTGGTCTCGACCTCTTTGGCCGACTTGAGCAGGGTCTCGGTGACCTTCTCGACGGCCTTCTCGATGCCGCGCTTCAGACCCAGCGGGTTGGCGCCGGCCGCGACGTTGCGCAGGCCCTCGCGGACCAACGCCTGGGCCAGAACCGTGGCCGTCGTCGTGCCGTCACCGGCAACGTCGTCGGTCTTCTTGGCGACTTCCTTGACCAGCTCGGCGCCGATCTTCTCGTAGGGGTCCTCCAGCTCGATCTCCTTGGCGATGGACACACCATCGTTGGTGATCGTGGGGGCGCCCCACTTCTTCTCCAGGACGACGTTGCGGCCCTTGGGGCCCAACGTCACCTTTACCGCGTCGGCGAGGGCGTTGAGCCCCCGCTCGAGGCCGCGACGGGCCTCTTCGTCGTACGCAATTGTCTTGGCCATTGCGAAGTGATTCCTCCGGATTGGGGATGACACGTTCTGGCCGGGTGCAGTGCCCGCGACGGACGGCTAGGTGTCTCCCGCTTGTCGCGGCCCTGGCCTCACCGTCCCGACCTAGCACTCGCTGGTCGCGAGTGCCAAGTCATTCTTAGCACTCGCCTATGTCGAGTGCAAGAAGAGGTCAGCGCCTATCGCCCAGCGCGTAAGCCGTCAACGACGACGTCGGTCACCCGCTCGGCCAAGTCCGAGTTGTAGGCCTCCATCGCCTGGCATCCGACCATGATCGCCTTCACTTCACTGACTCCGATGTCTGGGCGCGCGGTGCCCGCGCGCTGCGCGGCCTGCAGCAGTTCGTCGAGCATGGCCAAGAAAGCGTCCTCAGCGTCGGGGGCGGCGGTGGCGATGTCGATGCCGAAGCCGGCCAGTGCGTCGACCAGGCCGCGATTCGCCGCGCCCCAGTTCAGCACCATCGACCGCAGGCAGGCGAACAGCGCCTCGCCGGGTCCGACGGATTCCAGCAGCGCATAGCCGTCGCTGACCAGGTGCCGCATCCGGTCGTCGATAACGGCGGCGAACAGCGCCTCCTTGGTCGGGAAATGCCGGTAGACGGTGCCGGCCCCGACGCCGGCGCGCCGCGCGACCTCGTCGATGGGTACCGCGAGGCCTTCGGCGGCGAAGGTGTCGTAGGCGACTTCCAGCACGCGCGCCCGGTTGCGCGCCGCGTCGGCGCGCAACCGCCGTTCGGGCTGCGCCATCTGTTCCCCTTGGCGGTTGACAAAGCGGGGCGTGCGTTCCGTATAGTCAACAGTCATCCGGAGCGCTCGCCCCGTTTACTCTACAAGTTCAAGGGAGCCTCTCATGGCCAAGTGGACCACCGCGGACATTCCCGACCAGACCGGCCGGGTCGCTGTCATCACCGGAGCCAACACCGGGCTGGGCTATGAAACCGCCCTGGCGCTGGCCGACCATGGCGCGCATGTGGTGCTGGCGGTGCGCAACCTCGACAAGGGCAAGGACGCCGCGGCCCGCATCACCGCCCAGAGCCCGCATGCCGACGTCGCCCTGCAGGAGCTCGACCTGACGTCGCTGGCGTCCGTCCGGGCCGCCGCCGAGCAGTTGCGCTCCGCGCACGACCGCATCGACCTGCTGATCAACAACGCCGGGGTGATGTACACGCCGAAGTCGAACACCAAGGACGGCTTCGAGCTGCAGTTCGGCACCAACCACCTGGGTCACTTCGCCCTTACCGGCCTGCTGCTGGACCGGCTGCTGCCGGTCGCCGGCTCGCGGATCGTCACGGTCAGCAGCGTCGGACACCGCATCATGGCGGACATCCACTTCGATGATCTGCAGTGGGAGCGCCGCTACAACAGAGTCGCCGCCTACGGGCAGGCCAAGCTGGCCAACCTGCTGTTCACCTACGAACTGCAACGGCGACTCGCCCCGCACGGCACGACGATCGCGGCGGCCGCGCACCCCGGCATGTCGGACACCGAGTTGATGCGCAACATGCCCGGCCCGCTGGTCGTCGCCTTCGAGCGGCTCGCACCGCTCGTTGCCCAGAACGCGGCCATCGGCGCGCTGCCCACCCTGCGCGCGGCCACCGACCCGGCGGTGCTCGGCGGGCAGTACTACGGACCTGACGGCCGCGGCCAGACGCGGGGTTACCCGAAAGTGGTGGGCTCGAGTGCCAAGTCGCACGACGTCGACCGGCAACGCCGGCTGTGGGCGGTCTCCGAGCAGCTCACCGGGGTCGTCTATCCCCTCGATTAGGGCAGGTCGAGCAGCTGCTCGTAAAAGCCACCGAAGCCGCGCGGGCGGTCGACCAGGTGAATCTCGAGAATCCAGTGGCAGATGCGGCCGCGCGGATCCGTGCGGCGCATCGGCTTGGTCGATCCGGGCATGATGATCCACTCGACGCCGGGGCCGGCGATCTTCTTGTGCGGGAACTCGCCGATCAGATGGCCGGCGATCCGGCTGCCCCACTCGAAGCCCTCAGCACCGGCCACCCCGACCACGTAGTCGAACAACTCGGCGCCGGTGATCTCGGGATGGCTCGCGAAGTGGTCGCGGCCGGCCTGCCAAACCCGTGGCAGCGCATCACGAAGGGCCGTCTTGTGCGGGTCGTCGCCGAGCACGAACGTTCGCCCGAAATCTGCCTCCCACTCCTCGAAGATGGGGCCCAGGTCGAGGAAGACGATGTCGTCGTCGACGATCACCCGGTCGGGCGGACGTTCCTGGAACGGCTGCAGCGTGTTCTCCCCGGCCCGCACGATCCGCCGGTGCCAGTGCCGAGTCACCCCGAACATCTCCCCGGCGAGGTCGTGGATCTCGTCAGAGAGCTCCTTCTCGGCCAGCCCGGGGCGGATCATGGCCCGCCGCTCGATCTCGTCGAACAGTTGCGCGGCTTTGCGTTCGGCGTCCAGCAGCCGTTGCACGCGAACATCTTCGGCGGTCGATAGGTCCACACTGGCGATGCTATGCGCACACTGGAGTCATGTCGCTCGTCGTTCCGCCCTATCCGCCGGCCCGATACACCAAGGACGAACCGGAGATCAGCGCCTGGCTCAAGCGGGCCGATCAGCCACCGGACTACGAGACGTCCGGGGTCAAGTACCACTACCTGGCCAACCAACAGGACACCGCCGGCGACTACGGGCTCTACCGGGTCGACATCGCCCCGGAAGGCGGCGGACCACCGGCGCATTTCCACCGCGCCATGTCCGAGGCATTCTTCGTCTTGTCCGGGACGATGAAGCTCTACGACGGCACCCAGTGGACGGACGGCCATCAAGGCGACTTTCTCTACGTGCCGCCCGGCGGCGTGCACGGTTTCCGCAACGAGGCGGACGAACCGGCATCCATCCTGATGTTGTTCGCGCCCGGGGCACCCCGCGAGGCCTACTTCGAAGGCCTTGCGGCCCTGGGGGATATGACCGACGACGAACGCCGGGAATGGTTCATCCGCCACGATAATTTCTGGGTGCAGTAAACCCTTGCGTTAATCCGAAATTCGCTCTGCTGTAAGGTTTCTGAGGTTTGCTGCCGCCGTGACGGCTACCGGCGTAGGGTGTGGCCGTGCGGACGAGGAAGCCGTCGAAGCGGGCTGCGGCCTGGATGCGACAGAGAATCGATTGGTCGATGAGCGCTCCGGTGATGATCAGCCTGCGGGTCAAACGGCGAAAACCGCGCAGCACGCCGGACTTTCGGCCGCGCCTTCCGGCGCCGGTCGCCGTACCCGAACGCGGTAGCCGGGTGAGCGGCTATCAACGCGGCGGGCGTGGATTGCGTGATCGGGCCCAGGCACGCTTGTCGCTGGCACCGCCGGCGATGACTCGACGGCCGCGGGTGGCGCGCATGTCGGGCCGACGTCCGCGCAAATCGTTCGTTCGATAAACGGGCCTTGAAGCCTCAGGTCGCGCCGGTCAGATCGCCGTCGACGTAGCGCTGCAGATTGGGACCGATGGCTGCGATCGCCTCTTCCTCGCTCATCGATGCGATGGGCTCGATCTTCCACACGTAGCGCATCAGGGCCAGGCCGATTGTCTGCGAGGCGATCAGGCCGCTGCGGACCAGTCGCTCGTGTTCGTCGGCGCCGAGCGATGCCACGCCCATCAGGCTGCCGGCGATGACGCGTCGCAGCTTCTCCCGGGTGGTCGATTCGTGCGCCGCGGTCTGCAGGATGGCATGCAGCGTCGGCCCGATCTCCTCGTCGGCCCAGCTGTTCAGCATCAGCGTCAACACCGCGGCGCCCAGCCGATCCACCGGCGTAGCCCACGCCTTGGCGACGTTGTCCAGCCATTTCTGCGGCGGGTTCGTCGCCGCGTCAAGCAGCTTTCCCTTGGACCCGAAGTAGTGGTAGACCAGCGCGGGATCGACGCCGGCGGTCCGGGCGATCGCCCGGATGGTGGTTCCCGCCCAGCCGTTTTCGGCGAACTCCTCACGGGCGGCGGCCACAATCCGCGCGGCCAGCACCCCGCGTTCGTCCCGCGGACCCGGTGTTAACGGTCTCTTCGGCATAAGTTTCATCATAGCGTGAATTTCCTCTTGCGTTGAGACTTATTTCAACGTAGCGTGAGACTAGTTTCAACGGTCCGTGAAAATGAGGAGCAGGCCATCATGTACAGCTACAACGTCGACCCCGGGGCCATGTTCGAAGACCGCACCGATCAGTTCGAGAAGTTCGGCATCCCGCGCGCAGACATCGAACGAGTTCGCTCAGCCGTCGACAATATGTGGACCGACGCACCCGGTGGCTGGGTCTACGAATGGTCCCAGCTGGCAAGCGAATACGCCGAACGCGGGGACCACCGGATGGCGGCCCTGGTTTACGGGTGCGCCAAGTTTCCCTGCCTCACCGACCCGGCCCGGACCAAGGCAATGCAGCACCAACTCGAACAGTTTCAATTGGCGGCCAACGGTTTTCCAGTGCGCTTCGAGCGGCGCATCCTCACCGTCGCCTACCGCGACGGGTCCGTCGAGGTGCCCGTGCACCTGTATTCCGCTGACGGTGACTATGCATCTCGACCGGTGCTGATCGCCAGCGGCGGGGTGGATACCTGGAAGATGGACATTCACCCGTGGTGGGTGGGATTCACCCAGGGCGCGGGTGTGACCACGATGGCCTTCGACCATCCCGGGACCGGCGAGACGGCGGTCCCGCTCGACGAGCATGCCGACGAGGTGATCCGCGGGCTGGCCGCCTACGCCCGGACGCTGGGCGACGGCCGAGTCGCTCACTTCGGCGCATCATTCGGCGGAAACTTCGCCGCGATGTCCGGGTTGACCGGAATCGTCGACGCCGCAGTCGATCTCGGTGGCCCGGTGGTCGCGGCTTTCGGTGCGGAGAATCTGAGCAAGCTGCCCTACGGCATGCACGACATCTTGGGCAACGCCATGCACTGGGGCCACTCCCCCACCCTCGACGAGCTCAGCGCCGGCATGCAGCGGCTGAATCGCGTGGAACTGCTTGCCCGGCAAGATAATTCACCGATGCTGGTGATCAACGGGGCCGACGACTATTTCATCCCGCAATCTGACACCCTGGATTTCCGGGGCCGCCGCGACACCGAGGTGCACCTGATCGAGGGCACCGGCCATGTCGCTATGAGCAAGGCGCCCGAGGTGGTGCCGAAGGTCATTTCCTGGTTGCGCGCGCAGCTGGCAGCGACGCGATGACGCAGCTTGCGAGTTTGCCGAGTCGCGGGAAATCGCCGTCTGGATAACGTTTTTTCTTCGCGGACTGCGCAACGGCCCGTCGGCAGCACCGTCGCCCGACCCGGCGCCGTGGACTCCGAATGAGTATGTTTTGGGCCATGGCTTCCAACGACAAAGACAACCGCAAATGGTCGGAGGGCGACGTCCCGGATCAGAGCGGCCGCGTCGTCGTCGTCACCGGCGCGAACACCGGCATCGGATATGAGGCGGCAGCCGTGCTGGCCTATCGCGGCGCCCACGTCGTGCTCGCGGTTCGCAACCTGGAGAAAGGCAATGCGGCGCTGTCGCGCATCGTCGCGGCCAGCCCACGCGCGGATGTCACGCTGCAGCAGCTGGATCTGACCTCCCTGGATGCGGTGCGTTCGGCCGCCGACGCGCTGCGCGCGGCCTACCCGCGCATCGACCTGCTGATCAACAACGCTGGGGTGATTTGGACACCCAAGCAGGTCACCAAGGATGGGTTCGAATTGCAGTTCGGCACCAACCATCTGGGCCACTTCGCGCTGACCGGGCTGCTGCTCGAGCACCTGCTGGGGGTACGGGATTCGCGGGTGGTGACGGTCAGCAGCAACGGTCACCGGTTCCGGGCCGCAATTCACTTCGATGACCTGCAGTGGGAGCGGCGATACGACCGGATCGCCGCCTACGCCCAGTCCAAGCTGGCCAACCTGTTGTTCACCTACGAGCTGCAGCGCCGGCTGGCGGCCAAGGACGACGCGAAGACCATCGCCGTCGCCGCCCACCCGGGCGGCTCCAACACCGAGCTGGCCCGTTACGTGCCGGGCATCTTCCAGCCGGTGAAAGCCTTGCTGGGGCCGTTGCTGTTCCAGAGCCCGGCCATGGGCGCGCTGCCAACGCTGCGGGCTGCCACCGATCCGGCCGTCCAGGGTGGGCAGTACTACGGGCCCGACGGCTTCCTCGAGCAGCACGGCCGCCCGAAGCTGGTCGAATCCAGCGCCCAGTCCCACGACGAAGAGTTGCAACGTCGGCTGTGGGCCGTTTCCGAAGATCTCACCGGCGTCAGCTTCCCGGTCTGACGCGCGGATAATGGCACCGATGCGCTCAGTCGCCGAACATCAGCGGGTCGTCACCGAGTTGATCCGGGCCCGGCCGCCGGTCGGGGTTGCGCTCACCGAGGCACAGGGCCAGGTGCTGGCGCAGGACGTGGTGGCGCAGCTGGCGTTGCCGGTCTTCGACAACTCCGCGATGGACGGCTACGCGGTGCGGGCCGAGGACACCTCGGGCGCCACACCCGAACACCCGGTGGTGTTGCCGGTCGCCGAGGACATTCCGGCCGGGCGCACCGACGAGCTGACGCTGCAACCCGGCACGGCCCACCGGATCATGACGGGCGCGCCGCTGCCGGCCGGGGCGACGGCCATCGTGCCGGTGGAAGACACCGATGGCGGCGTGGAGTCGGTGTCGATCCGCGCTCCGCGCGAACCCGGCAAGCACATCCGGCGCGCGGGTGAAGACGTCTCCCCCGGCACCACCGTCTTGCGCCGGGGCCAGGTCGTGTCGCCGGCCGTGCTCGGCCTGGCCGCGGCGCTGGGGATCGCCGAGCTGTCGGTGATTCCGCGCCAGCGGGTGCTGGTGGTCTCGACCGGATCGGAACTGGTGACGCCCGGCACCGCGCTGCGGCCGGGGCAGATCTACGAGTCCAACTCGATCATGCTGGCCGGGGCGGTTCGGGATGCCGGGGCGGAATTGGTCGCCGTCGCGACCGCCGAAGACGATGTGACCCAATTCAGTTCGATCATCGACCAGTACGCGGGCTCGAAAAACCGAGTCGACCTGATCATCACCAGCGGCGGCGTCAGCGCCGGCGCCTACGAAGTGGTCAAAGACGCCTTCGGCCGCGACGGCGACCAGGGTGTCGAATTCGTCAAGGTGGCCATGCAGCCGGGCATGCCGCAAGGCGTGGGCCGGGTGGCCGGCGCGACGATCGTCACGCTGCCCGGTAACCCGGTCAGCGCGCTGGTGTCCTTCGAGGTGTTCATCCGGCCCGCGCTGCGCAGGGCCATGGGCCTGCCGGACCCCGAACGTCCGCACCGCACCGCTGTCCTGGCCGAGTCGCTGACCTCACCGCGCGGCAAGCGCCAATTCCGGCGGGCGGTGCTCAACGACGACGCCGGCACGGTCACCAGTTACGGGCCGCCGGCGTCGCATCACCTGCGGTGGCTGGCCTCGGCGAACGGGCTGCTGGATATCCCGGAAGACGTCGTCGAAGTGCCCGAGGGAACCCAGCTGCAGGTCTGGGATCTGCGCTAGCCCAACCGCATTCACGCGGCGGGCGTCGCCACGTCCCGATGGAATTCGTCGGCCTTGTCCACCGCCGGGGTGACGCGGATGGCGATGCCGACGAGCGACATCATCACCGGAATGCTGACCAGGGCCGCCGACAAGCCCACCCGCCCGGACAGGTGGCCGATCAGCGGTGGGCCGAGCAGGTAACCGAGCCAACCGGTGGCGGCCACGATGGCGATCGCCGATCCGGCGCCGCTCGTGCCGTAGGCCGCGCTGAATGCGGTGGGCACCAGCAGCGCCACGCCGGCGCCCAACGCGGCGAAGCCGAGCACGCTGATAGCGGCGTTGGCGCTGGCCAGCGTCACGCTCATGCCGACGACGGCCAGCAGCGCCAGCGCCGGCAACAACCGGCGGCTGGAGACCCGCGCCTGCAGTCGTGGTGCGCCGAACCGGGTGACGACCATCGTCAAGGTGTAGGCCGCATAGCTCAACGCGGAGACGCTCGGGCCGGCCCCGATGACGTTGCGCAGGTAATTGGCCGACCAGTCGGTGGCGGCGCCCTCGCACAGAAACGATGCGAACGACACGGCCGCCAGGATCGCCACCGTCGGCGTCATCCAGGCCCGGCCACCGCGGGCCTGCCCCGGCGCGGCGGAGCCGTCGGCCCGGTCGGGGATCAGGCGACGGGTCAGTGTTTCCACCACGATCACCACGACCAGGCCCAGCACCGTCAGCTGGACGGTCAGGCTGACGCCGAGAGCCACGCCGGCCGCACCGATCACGGCCCCCACCAAGGTCCCGACGCTCCACATGCCGTGAAACCGCGCCATGATCGGCGCCTGGGCGAGCCGCTCGACCGTGCCGGCCTGGGTGTTCATCGCGACGTCCAGCGCACCCTGAAACAGGCCCCATAGCGCCAGCGCCGCGAACAGCCAGGCCCCGGATGTGGCCAGGCCCACCGTCATCCCGGCCGCGGCATAGCCGGCCACCGTGACCGGGATCAACCGGTGGCTGCCCCAGCGGGGCAGCGCCCAATGGCTGAGCAGCGTGGCGACCACCGACCCCAGCGGCGCACCGAACAGCGCGGTGCCGAGCGCCGCATCGGAGAGGCCAAGCTCGGCCTTGACGTGTGGAATATGGGCAGCCCACGAGGAAAACACCAGACCGTGCGCGACGAATACGGCGGTGACCGCGACTTTCGCCCGGCGCACGTGGGTTGCCCGCCGATCGTTCAATTGCATGTCGCAGGTGGGCGTTCCCTCTGCGGGCGTCTACGAATCAGTCGCGGGCTCCGTAAGATGGCCGCGTGGCACGACGCCCCCGCACTATCGGCCCCTCTGCTCAGGACCCGGGCTTCAGCCCGCAGCACGCGCTGGAGTTGGTGCGGTCCGCCGTTCCGCCGGTGCATCCGGCCGGGCGGCCGTTCATCGGCGCCGGCCTGGCGCTGGCCCTGCTCGGCCGCAACCACCGATGGGTGCGATGGGCCGGCCTGCTGGCCGCCGGAGCCTGCGCGGGCTTCTTCCGCCACCCCCCGCGGGCACCGCCGTATTCGTCGCGCACGGTCTGGTGTTTTCCTCGTGGGCTGCCCATATTCCACACGTCAAGGC
>NZ_LZKU01000193.1 GCF_001672975.1 Mycobacterium sp. 1465703.0 | reverse complement strand
TTCGCCGAGTTGTGGCGCAACGAAGACCTCGAGGTATGGAAGAGCTGGGCGCGGTGGCGGTTGATGCGTGCCCGCGCCTCCTGGCTGACCGACGAACTGGTTGCCGCCGACTTCGACTTCTACGGCCGCCTGCTGACCGGCGCCGAACAGATCCGCGACCGGTGGAAGCGCGCCGTGTCGCTGGTGGAGAACCTAATGGGCGACGCGGTCGGAAAGCTCTATGTGGAGCGGTATTTCCCACCGGGCGCGAAGGCCCGGATCGATGAGCTGGTCGCCAACCTGCAGGCGGCGTACCGGATGAGCATCAGCGATCTGGACTGGATGACACCGCAGACCCGGGAGCGGGCACTGACCAAGCTGGAGAAGTTCACCGCCAAGGTCGGCTACCCGCCGAAGTGGCGCGACTACTCCACGCTGGTGATCGACCGCGGCGACCTCTACGGCAACTACCTGCGCGGGTACACCGTCAACCACGACCGCGAGCTGGCCAAACTCGGCGGGCCGGTGGACAAGGACGAGTGGTTCATGACGCCGCAGACGGTCAACGCCTACTACAACCCTGGCATGAACGAAATCGTCTTCCCCGCAGCCATTTTGCAACCTCCGTTCTTCGACCCCGAGGCCGACGACGCGGCGAACTACGGCGGCATCGGTGCGGTGATCGGCCACGAGATCGGTCACGGCTTCGACGACCAGGGCGCCAAATACGACGGCGACGGCAACCTGGTCGACTGGTGGACCGACGCCGACCGGACCGAATTCGGGTCTCGGACAAAGGCGTTGATCGAGCAGTACGACGCGTACACTCCGCGGGGCCTGGCCGGCGACCATCACGTGAACGGCGCATTCACCGTCGGGGAAAACATCGGCGACTTGGGCGGCTTGTCGATCGCGCTGCTGGCCTACCAGTTGTCATTGAACGGCCAGCCCGCTCCGGTCATCGACGGGCTCACCGGCGTGCAGCGGGTGTTCTACGGCTGGGCCCAGGTGTGGCGCACCAAATCCCGTGAAGCGGAAGCCATTCGGCGCCTCGCGGTGGACCCGCACTCGCCGCCGGAGTTCCGCTGCAACGGCGTACTGCGCAACATGGACGCCTTTTACGATGCCTTCGAGGGTGCCGACACCGGTGCGCTGTTCCTGGAGCCGGGCAGCCGGGTCAAGATCTGGAACTGACACTCAACCGGCGCCGACAGACCAGATGTAGTCACCTGGTTGGCGCTCCGCGTGTCACTGGCACACCCGGACGACCTGCGGATTTGCCGCCAACGAACATCCAGCCGACAAACACCGGCAACCGCCGTCGCGTTACTCGAAATTGCGTGGTATAGGCCAACTTTAAACATCGGCAATCAGCGGCCTGTGGCGATTTGCTGTGGTCGCGTAATGCCTGCCCCACGGCGCTATCCGATGTAGCGGGGAGAGAGGTCACGAGAGAACCCTCCCGCACCGCCCTGGCCAGCGACTTTAGACGGCCGTAGCTCGAGGTGGACTGTGCGCGTTGGTGTAGAACACCGGCGCCACTGGTTTCGCTGGCTCCGATCGATTGCCCGCATGCGTCACGGTCTTGCTCGACTTGACCTCGGCGGCCCGAAACGCCGCCAGCGGTGCCGCCATAACACGCTCGCAGCCGCCACCACCACTGGCCTCGCCACTCATGACTTGTTCCTCGACCGTCTCGGCGTCGTGCTCGGCGCTGAGCGCCGCACCGTTGACAGCATCGGGCACAACGGGCTGCGGCCAGGGCACACCAACACCGCTGCACGCGTCTTCGTACTGATACATCACCGCCGACGCCGCGTTCCGATAAGCACCGAGCGCCTCGGCGAACTCGGCGAACTGCCCAGTCAGGACCGTCCCGTTATCGGCGGCGAGCGACGCCATCAAATTATGGGCAGTCTTGGCCTGAATCACCTGCGACACACTGGGCATCCCCAGCACCGCAACGCTATATGCCACGGCGGCCTGCTCGGCCCGCTCCCCGTTGTCTGCTGCGCTCACAGCGACAGAGGCGAGCCACGCACCGAACTCCTGGAGCTTGCGCACCACCGCATCAGCGCCCTGACTGGAAAACGAGTCCTTGAGCTTGTCGACGACCGCACCGAATTCGGCGGCAATGCGTGTCCATTCATCAGCGACACGGACCCACGCCGCACCCGCCTGACCTATCGACGTCAATCCCGGGCCGTCGGAGAGATCGCGCGCAAGCCGCTCTGTGCTACGCAACTCCCACGCCACATTGGTAAATCCCATGCCTGCCTGCCCTCCTTTCCTCCGGAACCGGTGCGCTGGCGATACCGACGCGGCTCAGAAAACGTGTGCTGCAGCGACGCTGGTTCACTCAGACGGCGAAATCATCTTCTGCGGCAACGATGTTCGTGGTGTGTGCACGCAACGTCGTAGCGATTTCACGGATCTCGTGGGCCGCCCGGTCGGACACCTTGCCGAATTCGGTATGCACTTCATTGAGCGTCGACGCCACCTGCGTAGAGACCTCGTCACGGCCGGGGGCGGTTGCCGTCAGGTTGGGCTGCTCAGCCCGCATCAGTGTCTCCGCGCTACTCGCCAATTCGTCGAGCTTCCGGGTTGCATCGATAACCTCGGCGGGGTTCATCCGCAACACATCAACACCACTTGACATCTCGCAACTCCCTTTTGCTAGATCATCAGATCGATATCCGGACGCGGGACTGCTTCCCTTACCCCGATGACCGGCGGGGCAACGCCGCCCCTGCGGTGTTCCTTGGGCAAGACGTCGGCAAGGTAGGAGTCAGCTACCGGATATAAGGCACCAACTCCCACCCCCACGAGGAATCGGGCAAGCACCAAGAAGGTCAGCGGCAGCGCAACCGCGCCGGCCAGCGAGAAGGCCGAAAACCAGCTCAGGCCAAGCAGGAACGCTTTGCGGCGGCCGACCTGGTCGGCGAGCCAGCCGAAAAGTACTGCGCCAACGAACATTCCGACGAATGACGATGCCAGCACCAGCTTGAGCGCGGTGCCGCGCACACCGAAATCATGGGTGAGTGTGCCGCTCAGAGTGCTGGACAAGAAGATCTCGTACATCTCGAAGAACAGGCCGAGTCCGACCGCGACGACAACCTTGCGGTGCACCGCCCCCACCGGCAAGCGATCCAATTGCTCGCCGACAGAGTCTCCGCTCAATGTCGTGGTCGGTGCTGTGGTCATTTGACGGGCCCTTACTCGGTGTCGAGAGCTCATCGCTCCGGCGCCAGCTCCTTACATCGTGGGTTATCAATTGCATTGTGAGCTAAGCAACAGAACCTGACTGTAGCGGCTCTCGTCACAGGATGGAAGAGTTTGTTAACCATATTGTGGGTTACAGTGCGCGATGTGGTACAGGAGGGTTGCAATGAACGAAGCCAAAGGACCGCTCGACCGGATGCGCGTTCTCGAGCTCGGCAATTACATCGCCGCACCGACCGCGGGACGCCTGGTGGCCGATTTCGGCGCCGAAGTCATCAAAATCGAGCGGCCGGAGACCTGCCCTATCGGCGTCGACGAGCCGGTCGCATGACGGCCCCGGTGCAGTTACTCGATGTCATCTTGCGCGACGGGCTGCAGATCACGGGCAAGCTGCTCGACACGGACACGAAGGTCGGACTTGCACGAGTGCTGCTGGACTTGGGCATCGACGCATTGGAGATCGGTGCGATGGCACGGCCCGACTTGGTGCCGCCCATGGCCAACACCATTGAGGTCCTCGAAGCGCTGACTCCCGAAGAGTTGCAGCGGTGTTGGGTGTGGACGGCCACGCCGCGCGGTGTCATCCCAGCCATCCGGGCAGGCGGGGTCACATAGTCCGCAGCGTCGAAGCCCGTTGGATCCAGGACGATGCGTGGGGCTTGGGAATCCGCCACACACCGGGTAGTCCCCCACCTTTCTCATCTCCCACCCTCACCATCAATACGTCACCGTGAAGAAAACATCTGTGGCGCAGCTGCATTCACTCATATCGAGGGTTGTTAAAGATGAGCAAGCACCGATGAGCACCACCTCTCCCGGCGTTGGTCCGACGTTGACCGAAGAGGGCCTCCACCAGGGGCTCAACCGACGACACATCCGAATGATCGCCATCGGCGGCGCGATTGGTACCGGCCTGTTCCTCGGTGCCGGTGAAGCCATCTCAAAGGCCGGTCCAGCCCTCGCGGTCGTCTACGCGATCACCGGCGTGTTCATCTTCATTATCATGCGCGCACTCGGCGAACTCTTGCTCTACCGACCGGTCGCTGGCAGCTTCGCCGAGTACGCTCGAGAACTGCTCGGTCCCGCTTACGGTTTCATCACCGGTTGGGGATACTGGATCACCTGGACCGTCATCGGCATGGCCGAGCTCACCGCGGCCGGCATCTACATCAACTACTGGTTCCCTGCGATCCCGCAATGGTTGACCGCTCTGGTGATGCTCACCTTGCTGGTATTGCTCAATCTGCTACAGGTCGGCGCCTTCGGGGAGGCCGAATTCTGGTTCGCCGGCATCAAGATCGCCGCCATTCTCGCGCTCGTCGTCGGCGGCGTCCTGGCGATGATGTTCAGCATCGGCCAGGTGGGTGAAGCAGGCACTCCCGCCAATCTGATCAACCACGGCGGCCTGGCACCCCACGGTCTGCTCGCCGTCCTCCTGGCGTTTCAGATCGTCATCTTCTCCTACCAAGGCGTCGAACTCGTCGGCATGACTGCCGCCGAGGCGAAAAATCGCGAAACCGTCCTCCCGAAGGCGATCAACTCGATCCCCTGGCGGATCGGCATCTTCTACGTCGCCTCGCTGTTGGTCTTGACGTCGCTGTTCTCATGGAACACGTTCAGCGCCAGCCGGAGCCCCTTCGTGCAAGCCTTCGCCGAGATTGGCATCCCTGCTGTCGGCGGCACCATGAACTTCGTCGTCCTGACCTCTGCCCTGTCCGCGTGCAGCTCGGGTCTGTTCAGCAATGGCCGCCTGCTCAAACGTCTCTCCGAAGACGGCATCGCCCCCGCGTTCTTGAGCAAGACGAGCCCTAGATTCGTCCCAGCGGTCGCGATCGTGGCATCGGGCTGCTTCATGATAATCGCGGTCGTCATCAACTACATCACCCCTGCCGGCGCCTTCACCATCATCGCGTCCATCGCTACCCTCGGCGCCATCTGGAGCTGGGGGATCATCATCTGCTGCCACCTGGCATACCGCCGAAAGATTGCCCGCGGCGAACGACTGGCTAGCCCCTTCCGCCTGCCCTTCGCCACCCCGTTGTGCATCGCGGTCCTCGTCTTTCTCGCCTTCGTGACGGTCCTCCTTGGCTTCGATGCGAGCAACCGCGTCGCCCTGTATGCCCTGCCCGTCTGGGGGGTCATCCTCGTCGGCGCCTACTTCGGATTTGGCAGAAAGGCCATGGCGCAACGGGCCGGGGACAAACAGCCCTCCGAACCGACCATTTGAGCGGCGGGATCAGATGTCGTGACGTCGCAGCAGTCGGCATGCGAGGGAATTTCGCTGTCCGGCGTGCGAACGGTCAGCCCGCACCGAGGCCTTCAAGGCGTTTCTTTCCCGGTGGGGCGCCCACCACGAATGACACTCCGCTAGCCGCAGCCTGGCAGTGGCGGCCTGCTGTTCTCGGGCGCAGATTTCAGGCAGCGACGGTTAGCGCCTGCCCCGCCGATTGGGGCGACTTCATGGCGGCGGCAGAGGATTTAGGGCCATTCGCTCTCGCCAACGCCATCGACCATCCACACGACATGCCCGACCGCGTCGCCTACGCCCGCCGCATCCGGACTGTGCCGGAAGGCCCGTCAAATGCTTGCCTCGACAAACTATTTCGAAGGCCGCTTTCTCACGCTCATCCGTCGCACCGACCGCTGGTCTGCCTAAGAGTCAGCGACATTGGCTACTGGCCGCCCAGCACGCGGATCTATGCGAGCCCGCACCGTAACCTTGCACGGCCGCGAATAACTGGGGTGGGCCGGCACTCGGTCGAAACCTATGCAACGAAGGCAGCATCTCGACGGCGGCGCTCACACCCACACTGACGGCGCAAACATGCGGCGCTCGGTGCCTCTGCCAGATGCAAAACTCGAAGTGGTGGGCATGATGGTGCCTACTCCCAAGCAAGCCGTTGGCGCAAAAGATCGCGGTCCGGAGGCGATCTCGGTGTGCCGATACCGCGGGCATCACGCGATGGCGGATGAAGTGTGAACTGGCATCTGACGTGCGCGGCGCTGGCTGTAATGCGCCTCGTTGGCTCGCCCAAGTTGACCATAGAAAAATATCCGCGAATTGTACCGTGCCGCAAAGCTCTTGAACTGACCTGGGCGCGGGGCCTGTCGGACGAAAGCGAGTGGAGCCCCGAGCCGCCTTTGAGGCCCCGCGCCGCGTCAGATCGCCCTACCGGTACGACAGCAGGACTGACGGCGCTAGTTCCTCACCTGACAGTTGACGACGTTCCAGGTCACCAGCGGGTCGATCCCGACTGGTTCGTAGCCCAGTTTTGCGTTGTGCGATGGCGGGTTGGGCCCGCACGTGTCTGGACTGGCGGGGATATCCCGGCCCCAGGTGGCGCGGATCAGGAGCGTGGGACGGGCGTGTTCGCTGCCTCGATGAATTCTCGGACAGTTGTCTGCGGGTCTCCTGACCGCACCAGCGCCTCGCCGACTAGCACCACATCGGCACCCCAGTCGCGGTATTCGGCGACATCCTGCGGGCTCGACACCCCTGACTCCGCTACCCGAACCGCACCTTCTGGGATGAGCGGCGCAAGTTCGGCGAATACGGAGCGGTCCACTTTCAGTGTCGTTAGGTCTCTGGCGTTGATGCCGAGAAGTTCGGCACCGGAATCGACCGCACGCCCGACTTCCTCGGCCGTGTGCGACTCGACGAGGGCCGTGAGCCCCAGCTCGCCGCACAGCCCGAGCAATTCAGCCAGCTGAGTGTCGCTGAGCGACACGACCATCAACAGTGCGAGGTCGGCGCCGTGCGCGCGCGCTTCCCAAAGTTGGTAGGGCTCGATAATGAAATCCTTGCGTAGGACGGGTATATCGACGTGGGACCGTACCGCGTCGAGGTCGACCAGTGACCCGCCGAAGCGACGTCGCTCGGTCAGCACGCTGATGGCCGCCGCGCCACCTACCGCATACCGGGTCGCCAACAACGCAGGATCGGGGATGTCGGCAAGCGCGCCCTTGCTTGGGCTCTTGCGCTTCACCTCGGCGATGATTGATACCCCTGGCAAGCGGAAGGCCGGAAGGGGATCGAGCGCGGGAGCCATGTCGGCGACTCGTGACCGCAACTCCGCCAGCGGCGTCGTCCGCTTACGCTCCTCTAGATCTTCACGGACCCCGATGAGGATCCCGTCCAGAACACTCACATTTCTCCCTTTGGCCTCGGTACGCCTCAAACGGCCCCGCCCGCCATCGTAGCGACGGGTGCACAGTCGCGCGCGTATACCCTCGGCCACGCGCCTTCAATCAGGTTGCGGTCCAGGCGGTTACGGAGTACTCCAGCGGCGATGACCGCCAAACCGACCGCGCCATCGTCCTACTCGCGTCTGACTAGGCAATTCGGCGGATGAGGTGCGGAATCTGCCGGTACGGTGTCAAGGCGATCGTTCGCCCTGACCAAACCGCGTGCACCTGAGGCACGGATTGGACAGCTGCGGCGATTTGTCGGCGCGAAGATCGCTCCGAGGGCGTCATCAGCGACGACGTGGTCCGCAGGCCTCGATCCGGGCGGGTACGTGCTTGTGCCACGGCGTGCCGGCATAGGGATCGCGCCATTCGGTCGAGGTGAGCATGTTCGGGGCGACACCCGGAGTGACGGTGCGGCCGTCGTCACCGATGTAGTCGAGCCCAAACCCGTTGGGCAGGGCCGCATGACCGGCGAGCATGGTCTCGGTGATCTCGACGGTGGCCTCGGCGCTGCCGGCCGCCGTGCTGATCCGAGCCCGGCAGCCGTCGACCAGTCCCAGGGCTTGGGCATCCTCGACGCTGACCCGCAGGGCACCATCGGCATCACGCTTGCGCCAGGACGGGTCACGGAAGATGTCGTTGGCGGTATAGGCGCGCCGCTCCCCCACCGACAGCACGATCGGAAAGACCGGCGTGGTCAACCGGGGCGGGGTACCGGTCAGCGTTTTCAATTCGTCTAGCATCGCCGGGATTTCCAACGCGATCTTGCGGTCGGAGTGGCTGATCAACGCGAAGTCGTCCTCGTAGTTGTGCACGGTGAACGTCACCCCCGACGGGTTGTCCAGGATCGCGTCGAACAGCGCGTTGCCGTCGGCGTGCCCCGCGCGCCGCACCGCATCGGGGTAGCTCAGGGCGGTCTTCTGGGCAAGGCCCCACAGGGCGGCCGCACCGCGCAATCCGTCCGGCAGCGTGGGTCCGAGCGTCTCGTAGAGGACATACGGAAGTAGCTGCGCCACAGTGGGATTGGTGGACACCGCGGAAAGGAACGCTTCGGTGTAGGCCTGCCGGCCCCGCTGAGCGGCCTCGCGCAAGGGGCGTAGATCCGCATCGTCGACCATGCCGAGCGCGCGCACCAGCCGCGCCCAGATCTCGGGTTCGGGCAGGGTTCCCGGCAACGGCTGCATCAATGGGCGGCGCAGCTGAAAAGTGTTACGCGGGAACTCCAGGTTGAAGAAGGTGGCTTCCGGCTTCTCGAATTGAGAGGCGGCGGGCAGCACATAGTGCGCGAGCCTGGCCGTTTCGGTCATCGCGACGTCGATGACGACCATCAGTTCCAGCGCCTGGAAAGCCTCCCGGCAAGCGGCCGAGTTCGCCAGTGAGTGAGCGGGATTGCTGCTTTCCACGATCATGGCCCGGAAGCGGTCCGGGTGGTCGGTGAGGATTTCCTCGGGCACCACGTTGCTGGGCACCAGTCCGGAGATGATCGGGGCGCCGGTCACCGGCGTGCGGCCGGAGAACTGGCCGAACAGCGGCGCGAATGACGAATGCAGGTGCTGCCCACCCTGTTTCGCGAAGTTCCCGGTAAAGATCCAGAGCAATTTGTTCAGGTAGGAACACAACGTGCTGTTGGGTGCCTGCTGCACCCCGAGGTCCTCGAACACCGCGACGCTGGCCGCGGTGCCGATGCGCCGCGCCGCCGCGCGCAGCAATTCCTCGTCGACACCGCAATGCTGCGCGTAGCCGGCCACCGGGACCTCGCGCAACGCGGCCCGCACCGTATCGGCGCCGCGCACGTGCTCGGCGAGAAATGCTTCGTCGCACAGGTTTTCCTGGACCAGGACGGCGGCCAGCGCGGCCAGGCACCAAGCGTCGGTACCGGGCCGCACCCGCAGGTGGAAGTCGGACATCTTGGCGGTGTCGGTGACGACGGGGTCGATGACGATCATCGAACGGGCCGGATCCTTGGCGATCTCGTTGAGCACCACCCGGGCCCGCGGGAAGCTCTGCGACATCCACGGGTTCTTCCCCACGAACACCGCCACCTCGGCATGTTCGAATTCGCCCCTGGTATGTCCGCCATACAACTGCCCGTCGATCCAGGACTCGCCGGTTTTCTCCTGCGCCAGCGCATTTGACCGGTAGCGAGAGCCCAGCGCCTTCAAGAAGGCGCCGCTGTACGCCCCACCCAGGTGGTTGCCCTGGCCGCCGCCGCCGTAGTAGAAGATCTTGTCTCCGCCGTAGCTGTCGCGGATGCGCCTGAAGCCCTCGGCGATCTCCACAATCGCGGTGTCCCAATCGATCTCCTCGTAGCTGCCGTCGGCACGGCGGCGCAGCGGAGAGGTAAGCCGGGCGCGGCTGTTCTGATAGTGGTCCAGCCGCAACGCCTTGTTGCAGGTGTAGCCCTGCGATGCTGGATGTGCCTTGTCGCCGCGGATGCGGGCCAGCCGGCGATCTTCGACTTGAACGATGATGCCACAGTTGCATTCACAGAGGATGCATGCGCTGGATTGCCACTCATCGGTCATGGCGGGCTGTCCTTTCCGGGTTCCTGATTGGACGACGCGGCCAGTAGCAGCTCGCGCAGCTGGCGGTGGACGACATCAAGGGGCGTCAGGTCGCGGCGCACCCGGGCCAGCACGATCGCACCCTCGAGCGCAGTGGTGGCCAGCACCGCTAATTCGCCGGCCCGCTCCGGCGGGATGCCGTCTGCAGTGAAGCGCGCGGCGATCAGGTCGGACCATTGGTCGAAAACCGCCGCGGCGCGGTCGATCACCGGGCCCATCCGCTCGCTGTCTTGCTGCTCGCCCGCTTCGACGGAGACCGCCACAATGGGGCAGCCCGCGCGGAAGTCGGTGTCGAGCAGTTGCCGGCGGTATTTGTCGATCAAGGTGTCCAGCAGTTGCAGGCCGTTGTCCGCGCCGGCGATGACGGCGGCGACATGCTCACCGGCGAAGTCGACCGCCTCACAGAGCAACTGCGTACGGCCGCCGGGGAAGTAGTGGTACGCCGAACCGCGCGGCGCCCCGCTGTGCTCGAGCACATCTGAGATGGCGGTGGCGCGGGCGCCCCGCTCGCGGATCAGCAGCGCGGCGGAGACGACCATCCGCTCGCGTGGACTACGCATTTGCAGCTCCTCAGGCCTGAAGGGTATGTATGATGCTATACATAATCGGCTGGCAAGCGGAAGTCCTTTCCCGGTTCGCCTGCCCGGTGCACAGACGAAAAATCGCCCATCTCCGAATCGGAGATGGGCGATCTTGCGTTGTTGCTGCGGGTCAGTTCATCCAGTCGGCGGAGCCGTCGTTCTTCTTGTAGTTGCCGCCGCTGGAGTTCTTCACAATGATCGGGTCGCCCGGACCGAAGTTGTCGAAGAACCACTTGGCATTGCTCGGGCTGATGTTGATGCAGCCGTGGCTGACGTCGCGCTTGCCTTGGTCATCGACCGACCACGGCGCGCTGTGCACGTAGTCGCCGACGTTGTCGAAGCGGACCGCGTCCTCCACCGTCACCTTGTAGCCGTAGGTCGAGCTGACCGGCACCCCGTAGGTCGAGGAGTCCATCACCACCGACGCCTTCTTGTCCTGCACGTAGTAGGTGCCATTGGGCGTTTGGTGGTTGCCGGACGTCATGCCCATCGACATCGGGAAGGTCTTCTCCACGCTGCCGTTGCGGCTGATGATCAGCTGGTGGCTGGCGTCGTCGGCCGTAGCGGTCAGCGTGTCGCCGGTCTGGAAGGTGGACACGGTGCCGCCCGCGTCGACGGTGACCGCGGTGTGGGCGGGCCAGAAGCTAATGGGGCGCCATCGCAGCTGGGTCGGCGTCATCCAGTAGAACTTGCCCGACACCGGCGGGACCGACGAGACGTGCACGGCGCCG